>JAYTEL010000185.1:0-20317 GCA_043735225.1 Methylotenera sp.
TGTGTTGTCAAACTCGGGCTTGCCGAATTCTGAAGCACGCGTAGCATAAGCGCGATACAATTTTTCACGTAAGTTGCGATTATCTGCGTATTGCAGAACAGGTAAATAGCTGGGAAAGTGCAAGGTAAATTTATATCTAATTTTATCTTGCGCATTTTCATCGGCTTTTGCCGCTTCAAGCGCTGTTTGTAAAACATCTTCAGGAATGCCAGTCAGCGCGTTTACATCATCCTCATACAGTGCAAATTCGTTAGTGGTGTCGAGTACGTTTTCTTCAAATTTACTGGAGAGTTTTGATAACTCTTCGCTAATGGCTTTAAAGCGAACTTTATCATTTGGTGCTAATTCAGCGCCGCCTAATTTAAAATCTCGCACTTCATTGGAAATAATTTTTTGCTGGGCCTGATTTAAGTTTGTAAAATCTGTGCTGGCTTGAATAGTTTTATATTTTGTATAAAGTCGTTCATCTTGCGATAAGTCGCTGTAAAAATCGGTCAATTTCGCTAAATTAGTATTGTAAGCCTCGCGCAATTCAGGGCTGTTCATCACCGCATTCAAGTGGCCTACTTGGCTCCAAGCGCGGCTAACCTTTTCATCTAAATCTTCTAACTTAAGCGCAAAGTTGTGCCAAGTTGGCGCGTCATTACTAGTCGCAAGCGTTTCAATTAGCGTACGGCTATCCGCTAATAAGTTATCTAACGCGGGCGATACGTGTTCTGGTTTAACCTCATTAAATTTGGGTAAGCCAGTTAAATATAGTAATGGGTTTGAAACATTTAATAATGGGTTTAACACAGTAATTCTTTCTAATTAATAAGTCTTAAACATAATGGATAGCGATACGTTTCGCCTTTGCTGCTGGCAATGGCGGCAATAATGCAAAATACAACGTTTAGTATCCATATCATTGGCAATAAAATAAAACCGATAAGCAACCAAATCAAGACGCTTGCTATAAAACTAGCAATTAACACAGTAATTTGAAAATTTAAGGCTTCTTTGGCTTGGTCAGCCAAATATGCGCTGTCATCTTTTTTAAGAATCCACACGATTAATGCGGGAATAAACGAGAAAACCGTACCGCCAAGGTGGGTGACCGTGGCAATATTTTTATCGTCGTTGCTTGGATTGATCATATTTGTGTTGATTTCTGTACTCATGTTAATTCCTTTTATATTATTGCAGATTAAATTTAGCAACCAGTGGTTCAATTTTTTCTAAGTCTTTTATATTCAGCACTTTTTTAGCTTGACCATTTAATAGGTTTAGTTGGCTTTGTAAAATTTGTTTTTTTACGCTAAGTATATTAGATGGGTGCATAGAAAACTGCCGCAAACCCATGCCCAGCAACAGTTTGGTGAGTTTTGTATCGCCTGCAATTTCGCCGCAAACCGAGACATTTTTGCCAAATTTTGCGCCAGCGACTATCGTCATGTGAATAAGCTTTAATACCGATGGATGCAGCGGATTATACAAATGTGCGACTGCGTCATCGGTGCGATCAATCGCCAGCGTATACTGAATTAAGTCATTGGTGCCAATCGATAGAAAGTCGAGCTCTTTGGCAAAAGCTTCGGCATTAATGGCGGCTGCGGGCACTTCTATCAGGCCGCCTAGCGATATATTTTCATTAAATGGAATATTTTCTTTGCGTAAACTTGCTTTGGCGCGCTCTAACAAAAGTTTGGTTTGGCGTAGCTCGCCCAAGGTTGAAAGCATGGGTACTAAAATTTTTACGTTACCAAAATGCGATGCGCGGAGCAGCGCACGAAATTGTGCGTGAAACACTTGTGGCTCGCTTAAGCAAAAACGCACCGCGCGCAAACCTAAAGCAGGATTCGCGCAATTACTTACCGTATCAGAGTTCATTTGTTTATCGGCGCCTAAATCAAGCGTACGGATCACAACCGGCAACCCTTTCATGGCTTCTACCACTTGTTTGTAAGCAATAAATTGCTCTTGCTCATCTGGCATTTCACGCCGATTCATAAATAAAAATTCGGTGCGGTAAAGGCCGATGCCCGCCGCGCCAGAGCTATTAACACTAACAATATCTTCAGGGCCTTCAATATTGGCCAGTAAATCAATGGGCATGCCGCAAATGGTGACTGCTTTAGTTGTTTTAATGCGTTGTAATTTTTGTTGTTCTAGTTCTAACTGATCTTGTCGCAGTGCATATTCGGCTAAAATTTCTTTAGATGGATTAACAATCACAACGCCAAGGCTACCATCAACAATAATCATTTCGCCGTCGTCAATTAAATCGCGCGCACGCTGCAACGCAACAATTGACGGAATATTAAGGCTGCGCGCTAAAATGGCGGTGTGCGAAGTGGCGCCGCCAACATCGGTAATAAATGCCGCAAAACGGTGTTGTTTAAATTGAATCGCATCGGCAGGTGAAATGTCGTGCGCCACCAAAATAATCGCGCCTTCTTGTTGTTTGGCTGATTGTTTAGTTTTATTAGCAGCCATATTAGGATGACCAAGCAGCACTTTAATCACGCGCTCTACCACTTGCACCACATCGTGTTTACGCTCTCGCAGGTAATCGTCCTCAATCGCCTCAAATTGCGCAACAATGTCATCCATTTGTTGTTTAATGGCCCATTCTGCGTTGCATTGTTCTTTGCGGATTATTTCAATTGGCACTTCTGATAACGATTTATCGGCTAGCATACTTAAATGCGTGCTAATAAACGCGCCAATTTCGGCAGGTGCATTTTTTGAGAGTGATTGACGTATCAGTTCTAAATCTTGTTTAACCGCTTGCACGGCATTTTTAAAACGCGTAATTTCATCATCTACAAAATGGGTTGGCAATTGATAATGCACCACTTCTAATAGCGCATTTGACACTAAATGTGCGCGGCCAATGGCAATGCCGCTAGAAACGCCAATACCATGCATGCTAAAACTAGAGTTTTGCGCGCTTGCATGTTGCTGACTTGCATTTTGCAAGTTAGAATTTTTTAGGGCAGACAACGCTATTCGCCTTCGCCAAAATAATCATTAATCAAATTTTTTACCGCCAACATGGCATCTGCTTCATCGGCGCCATTGGCTTCAATTGTTACCTTGCTACCTTTGCCCGCGGCCAGCATCATTACGCCCATAATACTTTTAGCATTCACGCGGCGGCCATTTTTTTCGATCAAAATTTCGCTGGCAAATTGGCTGGCAGTTTGCGTCAGTTTTGTGCTGGCGCGGGCGTGCAAGCCTAATTTATTAATGATTTCTATTTCTTGTTTTAACATAAATAGTCCCTAATACCCCTTTTTACTTATTATGGTCGCAACTGGTCTTAGTAAAATGCACAACGCCGTCGCGCCCGCCACTAATGGCTTTTTCTAGGCAAGTTTTAATTGGTTTATCGCGATAATTTAACACGCGCACCAACATAGGCAAATTAACTCCCGCCACACCTTCAATGATGCCAGGCGCAAGCAATTTTGCCACCAAATTACAAGGTGATGCGCCGTACATATCAGACAAAATCAGTACGCCAGCCCCCGTATTAAGCGCATTGACCATTTGCTGGGCTTGCGGGTATAAATCGCTAGGGTCGTCGTTGGTACCCACGGCAAAGTGAGCTAATTGCGGCGGCTGTTTGCCCAAAACATGACTTACACAATGAATCAAACTTTCGCCTAAACTGCCATGCGCGATGATTAAAATACCAATCATGTTACTTTACCTTTTTTAAAACAATTCAATCGCCTATAAGTAGTGTTAGGCATTAAACTTAATAATCATTACGCCAATTCGCGGTGCCGAATAATCACTTTTTGCTTTTGTTTTGTTAAACGAATACCAGCAAAATAAGTACTCAATTGCTCTACAAAATAAACCGAGCGATGTTGCCCGCCCGTGCAGCCAATAGCCACATTCAAATAACTGCGATTATCCGCAATAAAGCTTGGCAGCCATTTTTCTATGTAAGTTTGGATATCAGCCAGCATTTCAACCACCATTGGCTGATTTTCTAAAAACGTTTTTATTACACTATCTTTGCCTGTAAATGGCTTCAGTTCGCTATCGTAATGCGGGTTGGGCAGGCTTCGCACATCAAAGACAAAATCAGCATCTAGTGGAATGCCGTTTTTAAAGCCAAATGAGGTAAACAACAAAACCAAACCATGATTATCAATTGTTTCATCGGTTTTTAATATCAGCTCACGAATATAATTGCGCAGTGCATTTGCACTTAAATTGCTGGTGTCAATGTGATGACCAACATCGCGCAGCCCGCTTAACAATTCGCGTTCGTGCGAGATGCTCTCGGCCAAAGTGGTTGTGTTATCACTTAGCGGATGCTTGCGCCGCGTTTCAGAAAAACGTTTCACCAACGTTTCAACAGATGACTCTAAAAATAACAATTCCACTTTTATATCGCCACTTTTAAGCATTTCAATCGCGTTAGGAAGCGCTTCTAGTGCAGCGCTGCGGCTATCGATACTAATAGCAATTTTATGTTGGTTGCTGGCTTCTAAATGATGCGAAATTTGCGGCAGCAAAGTGGCGGGCAAGTTATCAATGCAATAATAACCTGCATCTTCTAACATGCGCAGCGCAATACTTTTACCCGAACCCGAAAGCCCAGTAATAATAATCAGCTCCATTAGTTTGTTTTTTTACTATTCATATTGACCTTGCTTTCTTTTTGCATGATCTGTTTTTGCCGTTTGCTCAATTGCTGCGTTGCATTAATGCCGCGCATTAATAGCATATGGTTACGCACTGCTACTTCTACAAGTACCGCTATATTGCGGCCAACAGCAATCGGTATCACAATTTTACTTATATCTACATCCAATACACGCTCATGTTGCGTTTTAAGGCTAAGTCTATCTAGCTCTTGCGGTTTTTGCATATTAGCTAATTCTAGCTGAATGATTAAATCTAGTGGCTTAGTGGGTTTAACCGCATTATCGCCAAACAGCGCGCGAATGTTTAATATGCCTAAACCGCGCACCTCTAAAAAATCTTGTAATAATTCAGGGCAGCGGCCTTCCACTCGGTAGGGCGAGATCTGAAAAAAGTCCACTATATCGTCAGCAATTAAGCGATGCCCGCGCGATATAAGTTCCAACGCCAGCTCACTTTTACCAATTGCAGCCTCGCCCTTTATTAACACGCCAAAGCCCTGCACCTCAATAAAAACGCCATGCAAGCTGGTGCTGGCTGCCATCACCTGTTTTAAATAATGGCTGAGATAATCCATTAATTGCGGACTTTGCATGGGGGAAGTAAATAGCGGCGTGTTACGGGTGTTGGCCGCAAGAATAAGCTCTTTTGGCGGTTTTTCGCCATTGGCAACTACTACAGCTGCTAAATCGGTCGCGTATAAATTGGTAATGCTTTGCTGCATGGCAATAATACTTAGACTGCGTAAATAATCCATCTCGGCGCAGCCCAACACTTGCACACGGTTTGGGTGCACAAAATTAAGGTGTCCAATTAGCGCCAATGATGGCTTGGTGACGTTTTCTGATTTTAGCTGGTTTGCGCCGCCATCAAGCCCTGCAATCCAATTAAGTTTGAGCTTGAGGCGGGTTTCTTTGTACAGCTCATTAACATTTATTTGAGCCATAGCGAGCGATAGAAATTAATTAACGGTTGGATCTTGTTCAATATGTTGGTGTTGCTCAATGCTTTGGTGTTTCACAGCGCCATTGGTTTTATTATGGCTGCCCTGTTTTTCTTTGTGCTTTACAACTTGTCGATCCAACTTATCGGTCAATAAATCAATTGCGCTATACATATTTTCGTCGGCGCACTCGGCATGTAAATCGTTGCCTGGCACGTGTAATGTAGCTTCAACCTTTTGGGCGAGTTTTTCTACACTAAGGGTAACTTTCACATCAATCACATGATCAAAATGATTGCTGATTCTTGTAAGCTTGCTCATTACGTAATCGCGTAATGCAGGAGTAATTTCTAAATGATGCCCAGTTAATTGTAAATTCATGACTTGCTCCTTATTGAAATTTGTTCATTAAGTTTAGTCCGCTATTTGTTAGCATTAACCTGCCAATAAGTAGTGCAAACAAACTTATCGAACAATTCAAGTGTACTCCTTTGGGGCTTTTGTGCAACAAGGCTAATACGCTAATCGCAAAATTATTTATACTGATTTTGGCTTAAATTTATAGTGACTTTCTTAAATTGGCAGGCGGAATATTCAGCGATTCACGGTATTTTGCGATAGTACGGCGCGCTACAATAATGCCTTGTTTGCCTAAAATATCGGCAAATTGGCTGTCTGAATAGGGTTTTTTCGGGGTTTCTTCGGCCACCATTTGTTTAATCAGCGCGCGAATGGCAGTGGCCGACGCTGAGCCGCCTGCATCGGTTGCCACGTGGCTGCCAAAAAAGTATTTAAGCTCAAACACGCCGCGCGGGGTGAGCATGTATTTGTGCGTGGTGACGCGCGAGATGGTGGATTCATGCAATTCAAGTTCTTCAGCAATCTCGCGCAGCACCAGTGGGCGCATGGCAATTTCGCCGTGTTCAAAAAAATTACGCTGCCTATCAACAATGGCTTGGCTCACGCGCAAAATAGTAGTGAAGCGCTGCTGAATATTTTTAATCATCCATTTGGCTTCTTGCATTTGCGTTTGCAAATATTGGTTCGAGTTTTCGCGATTGCGCTTTAAAATATCGGCATATACTTGGTTTATGCGCAGTTTAGGAATCACGCCGTCGTTAAGCGTGGCTATCCAAATACCTTTAACTTTTTTTACAATCACTTCGTGCGCAATGTAATGATCTGCGCTTAACTGCGCGTAATCGCTTGCTGGGCGTGGGTTTTGCTGTTTAATCAGGCTTTGCGCGCCTTTTAAATCAGCGTCGTCGCAGCTTAATAATTTGCGTAATTTGGCAAAATCTTTATTCGCCAATACCGCCAAATGCAGGCTAACAATCTCTTTGGCACATGCTAAATAGGGCGTTTCTTTGGGCAACACATTCAGTTGCAACAAAATACATTCTTGTAAATTATTGGCGCCCAAACCTGGCGGATCAAGGTGTTGAATAAGTTTTAACGCAGTTTGCAGCTCTAGCAAATCAACTTCTAGCTCTAACGGTAGCGATTCGCAAATGTCTTCTAGCGACTCTACTAAATAACCATCATCGTTAATGCTATCAATGAGCAACAATACCAAGGTTTGATCGCGGTTTGATAACGGCATTAGCTTAAGTTGGCCCAGTAAATGCTCTTGCAAGCTTTTAGCAATCACTTCTTGGCGTTTAAAATCGCTGTCATCATCATCACTATTGTTTTGGCGGCTGCCTTCATCCCAATTGCTGGCGCTGCCATATTCATCATAATCATCATCAAAATCGGTGGCAGAAAAATCCTCTTTAACGCTGGTGATTTCTTGCGGCGTTTCATCTATTTGGGTTGAGGTATTGGCGATTTCAGTATAATCAAGATTACTGAAAGCATCATTTTCAAAGTCGTCAATTTCACCCGATTGTGCGCCGTCCGCATCTGTCGTATCAGCGCTTTTGTCACTATCATGGTCAGATACATTTTCAGGTGAAGCTATTGGCGCATCGTCATCAAAATCTTCGCCATCGGCCAATTCTAGCAATGGGTTATCTTGCAAAATGGTATCGAGTTCTTGATTTAGCTCAAGCGAAGATAATTGCAACAACCGAATAGATTGCTGCAACTGCGGCGTTAACGCCAAGTTTTGCGACATTCTTAATTGTAAATTTTGCTTCATTTTTTGGATACAATCTAAAACTGGTTACAATCTAAAATCTTTACCTAAATAGACTTCGCGCACCGCTTCGTTTTGCACAATTTCATTCGGGTGACCGCTGGCGAAAACAGTGCCATCATTAACAATATAAGCGCGGTCGCAAATGCCCAAAGTTTCGCGCACGTTATGGTCGGTTATCAGCACGCCAATATTTTTTGCGCTTAAAAAACGAATTATTTTTTGAATATCCAATACGGCAATTGGGTCGATGCCCGCAAACGGCTCATCCAGCAAAATAAAGCTAGGGTTGGTAGCTAAGCAGCGCGCTATCTCAACGCGGCGGCGCTCGCCGCCCGATAAACTCACCGCTGGGTTGTTACGAATATGCACAATATGCAGCTCTTGCAACAGAGATTCTAATTGGTCGTGCATTTGCTTTTCGCTTAACTGTTGCAGCTCTAACACCGCCATAATATTCTCAGAAACGGTCAGTTTTCGAAAAACCGATGCCTCTTGTGGCAAGTAAGCCAAGCCTAAGCGCGCGCGGCTGTGAATGGGCATGCGGCTTAAATCTTTGCCATCTAGCAAGATGCGGCCAGCATCAAGCGCGACTAAACCCACTATCATGTAAAAGCTGGTGGTTTTGCCTGCACCGTTTGGGCCTAGCAAACCAACCACCTCGCCGCTATTAATTTGTAGCGAAATATCTTGTACCACGGTGCGCGTTTTGTACGATTTACGTAAATTTTCGACGATGAGTTCGCTCATTGTTATCTTTTTTATAGGCCAGATTCAAACTGACCAAATTCTAACTTAGCAGATTCTGGTTTATTGGATAAGTGCAGTGTTTTGCTCAATTCTGACCTAACTGCTAGCGGCGTAGGCGCTGCAGGCGCTTTAGAGCTAGGCCCTTGAGAATTAGGCGTTATAGTATTAGGTAATAGCAACTTAGGTGCTGATGAGTTGGGTAAAGCTTGTTTATTTTTTGGCTGAATAATGGCTTTAACGCGGCCGCTACCAGGGTTACTTTCAGACTTAACGCCGCCAATCACCTCTGCGTATTCGGCATTTGCATCATAACTAATGTAATCGCCGCGCACAATATCCTCGCCGCGTTTAACCGAGGCGCGGGTGTATAGCTGCACTTTATCCATGCGCCCGTCGTATTCAATACGCTGCGCACTGCCTTCCATATACTCGGTTTTGCCTTCTAATTTTTGTTTAAAAGTAGTTGGGCTGCCCGTAGAAGTGCTGTGTTGAAAGCCTTGTTCATCCTCGCGCACGATGAGTTTTGCGGCATGAATCACGAGACTGCCTTGCGTTAAAATAACATTGCCCGAATAGGTGCTGATTTTTTTTGCATCGTTAACTGTAACTGTATCGGCTTCTAATTCAATAGGTTTGTTGCGATCAGCCGCCTCGGCCAATGCATTAAAGCTGACAGCAAAGCCAAGCATGAATAAACTGATGCGCAAGGTTAAATAGATTTTATTGAAAGGTTTCATTGATCGCTCCGCAATTTAATATTGATAGTTTGCCGTTTTAATGTTGTTTTTGGCGTGTCGTTGTTCAGTTTAGCTTTGTCTAGCTTGTCATTAGCAAACTTGCCGCTACTTAACTTGCTGCTACTTAACTTGCCAATATTTAAATTAACGTCGCTGGCCACATTATGGCTAAAGGCTGGCGAAGATGCGTTTTTATTAATAACATTTGCTGTCGAATTTTTTTCAGTTTTTTTAGGTTTATTTGCCGCGCTAATAGGCCGCACATAATGAACTTTAACGCGCTTAAACAATTGCACGGTTTGATGTTTTTTGTCAAAAATCATACCCGTTGCGTGAATAACGGTATTGGGCGCTTGTGTAATCACCACGGGCGCATCCGTTTTAGCAATATCTTGCTTGGGAAAAATCACCAATTTTTCAGTAACAATTTGCATTTCACCTTTGCCAGCAAAGGCTTGTCGCGTCACTTTTACATTATCCACCAGCGTTATTTGCTCGCCATTACTTGACACATAACCGCGCAAACCTTCAATACGCGTATACGGTTTATCCACCGTGTATTGTGTAAAGCGCGGCCGTTGTAACACCGTGCTGTCATCATCAGGATAATGCATCATCTCGCTTGCAGCCAGCACAAAGCTAAGCTTGCCTGTTATATCAGTTTGAGAGTTTACAAAATTATTCATCGTATAATCTGGGTCATGCCTGTCGCTACCATCAATTTTAGGGCCTTGTTGCTCTACAGTTAAATTAATCCAAAAGGTGATTACTGCCAATAACAGCGCTAGCATTAACGGAAAAAACAAGGCGGAGCGCGTCAGCATTATGGCAATATATTACTTAAAAATGCGTTATCTAAAAAATCGTTACTTAAAAAACGGCGCCATTTGCGCGACTCATTTAAAAAACGGCGCCATTTGCGCCTCAAGTGTGCCTTGCGCTTGCATAATAAGCTCACACAATTCGCGCACTGCGCCGTGGCCACCTTCTTTTTTGGTCACATAATGCGCACGTTGTTTAACGCTTTCGGGCGCAGCTGGCACGCTAACTGCCAAGCCGCAGCGCAGCATGGGCGGCAAATCCACCACATCATCGCCCATAAAAGCCGTTTGTTCTGGCGTCATATTTAGTTTGGCAATTAAATCAAAGTAGGCCACTAATTTGTCGTCCACCCCTTGGTAAAAATGCGCCACGCCGGTGCTTTCAGAGCGCTGCTTAACCACATTAGAGGTGCGGCCAGTAATGATAGCCATTTGCACGCCGCTGGCTTTAAGTAGCTTCATGCCCAAGCCATCTTGCGTGTTAAAGGTTTTATATTCTTGGCCATCGTCGCCAATGGTTAGCCCGCCGTTAGTCATTACGCCATCTACATCAAAAATCACTAATTTAATGGCTTTTGCACGCGCTAAAACCTGTTCAGACGTTAATTTTATAAAGTCAGTCATTAAACCACTTTCGCTTTAAGTAAATCGTGCATATTAAACGCGCCCACCAGCTTGCCCGCTTCGTCTACTACCAGCAGCGCGTTAATCTTTTTATTTTCCATTATTTCTACCGCCTCTACCGCAAGCTGATGCTGGTGAATGGTGTTGGGTTTAAGGTGCATCACATCGTTAATTTTGGCGCTGTTGGTGTAAATGCCTGCGGCAAACATACGCCGTAAATCGCCGTCGGTAAAAACGCCAATCGGCTGTTTGGCCGCATCAACAATCGCTGTCAAACCCAAACCTTTTTTCGTCATTTCAGTGAGCGCACTCGATAACAACTCGCCACTGTTAATGCTTGGAATCAAATTTCCTGTACGCATCACATCTTTTACGCGCGTGAGAAGTTTTCTACCAATGTTGCCGCCAGGGTGGCTACGCGCAAAATCCTCGGCCGAAAATTCGCGGCAGTCCAACACACAAATAGCAAGCGCGTCGCCTAAAGCCAAAGCGGCGGTGGTGCTGGCGGTGGGTGACAATCCTAAAGGACAAGCTTCCTCAGACACGGCTGCGCTTAAATGTACATCAGATTCTTTAGCCAATGTGGAGTTTGGCGCGCCGGTTATGCTAATGACTTTTGCGCCAAGGCGTTTAATTGTTGGCAAAATATTAAGTAGCTCATCACTTTCGCCCGAATTAGAAAGCGCAATTATCACATCTCCACTCGTAATCATGCCTAAATCGCCATGACTAGCCTCGGCGGGGTGCATAAAAAATGCGGGTGTGCCAGTGCTGGCAAGTGTTGCAGCAATTTTGCCGCCAATGTGGCCTGATTTACCCATGCCGCTAACAACTACGCGGCCTTGGCAATGTAAAATAAGCTGGACAGCCGCGTCAAAGCTCGCATCCAGCCTGTTAGCCAACGCTTGAATTTCGCGCGCTTCAATACCCAACACTTTGCGCGCAAGCGTTAATCGGCTGCCAATTGGTGCGTGTTGCAAATGGGTTTGTATTAATGAAGGTGACATATTGTCTTAGTATAAAAGGGAAATCACGATGAATAAAGTAAAATACACATGATTTTGCGTAAAATAGAAAATGTAGGCACAATTTTTGCCTAAATTTAAACCTTACAACAATAACATGCCAACAAAACTCTAAATGTTTGATTCTTTAACCAGCGTTTTATTACTGCTAACTAGCTCTGTATTGGCTGTGGCGCTGTTTCGCGCACTTAAATTGCCCGCCATGTTGGCCTACTTTTTTGTTGGCATGTTATTTGGGCCATTTGGCTTTAACTTTTTACCCAGTACCGATTCTGGCCGCCACGTGGCAGAGTTTGGCATTGTGTTTTTAATGTTTAGCGTGGGGCTGGAATTCAGCCTGCCAAAACTATACGCCATGCGCAAGACTTTATTTGGTTTAGGCGGCGCGCAAGTGCTTATAACGCTTGGCGTATCTATGTTAATTGGCATAATGGCGGGTTTAAGTTGGCCAACTGCATTTGTCATTGGCGGCGCACTTACCATGTCATCCACCGCCATTGTGTCAAAAATATTGATGGAACGCGTCGATTTAAACTCACGTCACGGCCGCTTAAGCATCGGTATTTTGTTGTTTCAAGATTTAGCGGTCATCCCTATTTTGGTGCTGATTCCTGCGCTGGGGGCGCACAGTGGAGATTTAGCTAATATATTGGGCTTGTCTCTAATTAAAACGATTGTGCTGTTATTTGTACTGTTTAAATTTGGCAAAACTGTCATCAATTATTGGTTTGAGTTGGTTGCTGCGCAGCGCTCGCGCGAATTATTTATTATGAATGTGCTGATGGTAACGCTATTGCTGGCAGCCGCCACCAAGCTGGCGGGGTTATCTTATGCGCTGGGCGCGTTTATCGCTGGCATGCTCATTTCTGAAACGCGCTATCGTTACCAAGTAGAGTCCGACATCGCGCCGTTTCGCGATATTTTATTGGGGTTATTTTTTATTAGCGTTGGCATGTTGCTCGACATTAGTTTTATGTTGAATCACATTGGCTTGGTGCTAGCGCTGTTGGTAGGTTTTGTGCTGTTTAAAGCGGCCGTTGTGGCTGTACTAACCAAACTTTTTGGTTACGAAGTTGGCGTAGGCATCCGCACCGGCATTATTTTGGCGCAAGCGGGTGAGTTTAGTTTTGTATTACTGGCGCTTGGGCTAGAGCAAAAACTAATTGGCGGCGACGAATTACAAATTGTGCTGGCTGCATCCTTAATTTCGATGATAATCGCGCCGTTTATCATTCAAAAAAATGGCAAAATTGCGCGTAAATTAGCCAAAAATTACACCAAAAACAGCGCGCAAATTGTGGGTGAAATTGAACACAGCACAGTCAATTTAAAAGATCACGTGATTATTTGCGGCTATGGCCGTAGCGGCCAATATTTAGGGCGCTTTTTAAAAGAAGAAAATATTCCGTTTATTGCGCTGGATATTGACCCAGCGCGGGTGCAAGATGCCGCCGCTGCGGGCGAGCATGTCATGTACGGCGATGCAGGCCGTCGCATCGTGTTAGAAGCCGCCGGTGGTGCGCGCGCCAAAGCACTGATTGTTAGTTATGCAGATACCCGCGCCAGCATGAAAGTGCTGCATGTGGCGCAAGAGGCTTACCCCGCTTTGCCCGTGATTGTGCGCACTTATGACGACGCCGAAATGGACGCATTTCGTGAAGCGGGCGCGACTGAAGTGGTGCCAGAAGTGCTAGAAGGCAGCTTAATGTTGGCCTCGCATGCCTTAGTTTTATTGGGTGTGCCGCTCAATCGCGTGGTCAAACGCATCAGGCTGTTTCGTGAAGAGCGCTATAAAATGTTTAAAGGCTTTTTTGGCGGGATGACCGATACAGATAAAGCCAGCACTAAACATCGTGTTAATCGCCTGCACTCGGTTGAGGTCACTTCAGGCACATTCGCGCAGGGTCAGTATTTAGAGGACATTAATTTCACCCATTTTGATGTTGCCTTGCAATATATTCGTCGCCCTAATATGTTAGAAGATATTCATCCTAGGCCCGATATTATGCTGGCCGAAGGCGATGTGCTAGTGCTGTTGGGTAGCGCAGAGGACTTAGTTGCGGTAGAAATTTTCTTAATTTCGGGTAATTAGCTTTTATTTTTAAATCATGGCAAAGAAAATAATAGTCGTTGGCGGCGGCATAGTTGGCTGCTTAACCGCGCTGGCTCTGCGTGACCGCGGTTGCCAAGTCACGCTGGTAGAGCGCAATGTGGTCGCCGCGCAAACTTCGGGCGAATCAAGCTGGGCGGGGGCAGGCATACTTTTTCCACTGTTGCCGTGGACGTATAAAGATGCGGTTAATCAACTGGCGATGGCAGGTGCAGATCTATACCCAGCCTTGTGTGACAGGCTGTTGGCTGCAACAGGCATTGACCCAGAATATATTCAAAGCGGCATGCAGATTTTGTCACCAATTGACGAGACGGCGGCGCTTAACTGGTGCAAAAAATACCGAATCCCAATTGAAAAGAATGCAAATGGATTGCTGTTGCCAACAATTGCGCAAGTGCGCCCACCACATTTATTGCAAGCCTTACGGCAACTATTGATTCAAGAAAATATACGCCTCTTAGAAAATACGCAACTTCAACCATTGGCAAATTGTGAAAAGATAAATAGCTGGAGAACTATTTCTTCATCTCATAGTACTGGCCTAGTTCTTGAGGCAGATGCGTTTGTCGTTACATCAGGCGCGTGGAGCTTTGACTTACTAAAAGACACTGCGGCAGGTCTACACATAAAACCCATGCGCGGGCAGATTTTGTTATACGAAAATGTGAAAGAATCACCAAAAAATATCATCTATCAAAATGGCTTTTACCTGGTGCCACGCCTTGATGGCTTGCTGCTAGCAGGTAGCACATTAGAAGATGTTGGTTTTGATACGCGCACCACAATTGAGGTAAAGCAAGCGCTGCAAACCAAAGCTGAAAGTATTATGCCCAGCTTAAAGCATGCCGCCATACGCAAGCACTGGAGCGGCCTGCGGCCTGGTACGCCTGATAACTTACCAACCATTGCCGCACATCCAACGATTGAAAACTTGTACTTAAATACGGGACATTTTAGGTATGGTTTAACGATGGCGCCTGCCAGTGCGGCGCGAGTGGCTAATTTAGTTTGTGCCTAACGTTTAAATTAATTCGCACGCTTTAGCTTGCCTAGGTTGATAGGTTAAACCGAACAATGGGATTGCTATGTTTTTCAATTTGCTAAAAAGTATGCAACGATTGCGTTTGCATGACCGTGCCCCATTTTGTGTTCTGTTTTAAGCCAGTGAACCATTTCCATTTGCTTCATCTCTTTCAAGTTTCCTAAAAGCAATAACCAATCGGAAATAGGCTGACCGTATTTTTTCTCTATGGATGGAAAATACGAGGCAGGACCTTTGACTTTTTCTTCGGAAGTTATATTAATCTTTTTATAGATTGTCAACAAACCTTAACCAAATTAAACCCATATGAAGGCTTAATTTTTATCTTGGCAGATGTATAAAACACTAAAATAATTCATTTTATTATCTAATTAGCTAGCAACTTATTTCTCAACAACTTACTTCCCTGCATCTGCTGGAGTATCTACATTATTAAGCGCTTTCCTCTTCTCGTCTCCTAATGCTTGCGCATTATTCAAGTCGTTGGTGGCTTTATCCATAATCGTTTTAGGCACAGCGCCCACCTCGGCTGAGGCTTGTTTTTGTTTTTCGCAAGCGCTTAATATAACAGCGCAAAAAGCATAGATTAGTAATAATTTAAGTCGTGATTTAAACATAGTATTTTCTCCAATTCATTCATTCGCAACTTACTTATTTTAAAGACCAATCACCCGATTTGCCACCATGTTTTTCTAGGAGTTTTATATCACTAATCGTCATGCCGCGGTCTACCGCTTTGCACATATCATAAATGGTCAGTAAGCCGACGCTTACCGCGGTTAAGGCTTCCATCTCAACGCCAGTTTGACCAACGGTATCGCACTCTGCGATGCAGGTAATGGCTGTAGCCGTTTCGTCTACATCAAACGTTATACTGATCTTAGTTAATGCAATAGGGTGGCAAAGTGGAATCAGATCGGACGTTTTTTTGCTGGCCTGAATCGCTGCAATGCGCGCCACGCCCAGCACGTCGCCTTTTTTTGCATCGCCTTGTAAAATGAGTTTTAACGTGGCGGGCAACATGCTAATAATGCCGCTGGCGACCGCGCTGCGCTTAGTGCTAGCCTTATCGCCAACATCTACCATTATTGCTTGGCCAGTTGCGTCAAAGTGCGTAAAAGATGCGTTTTGCTTGCCCATTGATAACTTTCTAATCACAATTTTGCTGAAAACATACTACAAACATACTAAGATCTCACAGATGAACTTAGCCATTAAAATCATTATCATATCAAAATGAAGCCAAAGGCCATATTAATTGGTATTTTATTAACTGCTACCATCGCCAATGCAGAAAACGCAGTGCTGTCGGGCAAACCGTACGTTGCACCCACTAATCTAGACACCAGCTTGCCCGATTTAGGCGATGTTTCGCAAACTGTGCTCACCTCGCAAGATGAAGATCGCATTGCAGCGCAGATTATGCGCGATGTTTCTACTAGTGACGAAGTAGTGCAAGATATTGAAATCATTGATTATTTAAACGAGCTTGGTAATAAGCTAGTGGCAGCAAGCAGTGATAAACTACAAAAATTTAATTTTTTTGTCGTGCAAGATAATGCGATTAATGCCTTCGCCATGCCAGGTGGGGTGATAGGCGTACACACGGGCTTAATTGCGGTATCAAATAGCGAATCGGAGCTGGCTAGTGTGCTGGGTCACGAGATAGGCCACGTTTCACAGCACCATTTGGCGCGTATGTTGGCAGCGCAAAAGTACGATACCTTTAAAAATATTGCGGGCATTGCTTTGGCATTATTGGTGGCGCGTAGCAATCCAGAGCTAGCTAATGGCGCGCTTGCGGCATCTAGCGCGGTGGGTGTGCAGCGCCAGCTTGACTACACGCGCGAGCATGAACGCGAGGCAGATCGCGTGGGCTTGAGCATTTTGGACGCGGCTAATTTTGATGTGCGTGCCATGCCCGCATTTTTTACTACACTGCAGCGTGGCACGCGCTTTACCGAAGGTACCGCGCCTAGCTTTTTACGTACGCATCCGCTGACTGCAGAGCGCATTACCGATGTTGCGAATCGCGTTGAATCCATGGCGTATCGCCAAGTGGCAGATAGCTTAACGTTTAACTTGGTTAAGGCCAAACTGCGCGCCAATACTGGGCTGGCGCAAGATGCGGTTGAGCAGTTTCAAGATAATATAAGCGAACATCGCTTTGCCAATGAGGTAGCGGAAAATTATGGTTTGGCGGTGGCCATGCTGCGCAAAAATGATGTTGCTGGCGCGCAAAATCAAATGCAATGGCTGCGTAAAAGTGCGCAGAAAAATATTGAGCAAAATATTGAGCAAAATATTGGGCAAAATGTGCGTACTGAACATTCCATGTTTGAAAGTCCAATGATTGAAAATTTAGCCGCCCGCATTGAAGTGGTGCGTAATAATCCACTCGCAGCGGCAGCCCAATATGCAAAAGGCTTAAGCGCGTTTCCACAGCATCGCGGCTTAATTTATGGCTATGCCGAGCATTTTTTGGCCATAAACCAGTTTGATAAGGCCATAAAGTTGGTGCAAGATAAACAAAACTTATACCCAAACGATGCCTATTTTTACGAAATTTTAGCCAAAGCTTTTGCGGCAAAAAATAAAAATTTACTGCGTTTTCAAGCGCAAGGCGAGGCTTATTTTCGTCAATATAATGTGCAAAAAGCCATCGAACAAATGGAGCTGGCGGCGAAAGCCAAAGATGGTAATTTTTACGAGCAATCAATTGTAGAAGCGCGCCTAAAACAGCTGCGCCGTTTGGAAGAAAATGAAAAGCTTGCTGATAAACGGTTAAGTTAAACAAGAGAAATATAAGCCATGAGAAAGTTAAACATGAGAAATATAAGACATGAGAATGTTAAGCCATGAGAAAGTTAAGCCATGCAAAGACGTGAATTTTTAACGATTTTTATGGGCGCATTGGCGGCTGCAATGCTGCCAATAAATGCGCTGGCAGCCGCGTACAATAACGTTTGGAACAAACCTGCGTTTGAGACGGCCAAGTTAGATGAGGCGATTAAAGCCTTAAATATAAGCATAGAATATCCAAGCAATGACATTGATATTGTCGCGCCAGATCGCGCCGAAAATGGCGCGGTGGTGCAAATTGAAATTTCCAGCAATATTAAAAATACCGACAGTATTATTGTGTTGGTTGCGCATAATCCAACGCCGCTAATCGGTACTTTTACCTTTACTAACGGCGCGCTACCGTTTGTGATTACGCGCATTAAAATGGCGGAAGATTCTGATGTAAAAGTGATTGTAAAAGCAGACAGCAAATATTTTAGCAGCAGCAAAAAGGTTATCGTGTTAGAAAACGGGTGCGGCTAATGGCTAATTTAAAAGACAGCGAAAGTAAAGAAAGCGCAAGAAACATGCGCATGAGCGCCAAATTAAAAGATGGCATCACCGAGGTAAAAATGGTGATTAATCACCCAATGGAAACAGGCCGCAAAAAAGACGATTTTGGGCAACTCATCCCAGCGCATTTTATTCAGCAATTATTGGTTACAATTAATAAAAAGCCTGTATTTGAGGCACAATTTGGCACTGGCATCGCCAAAAACCCTTACCTGACATTTCGCATAAAAGGTGCAAAAGTGGGTGATAAACTGGAGACAAATTGGCTGGATAATTTAGGCGAAACAGGCGTTGGCGACGTGGTAGTGGAGGCCGCTTAAGCTATTTTTTAAGGAATTACCGTTGTAAACAAATAAACGGCAAAAATGACCAGCAAAATTACCCCTTGCAGGACGTTTGTGCGACCAGTTGCCAATGATAACGAAGAAACAAACAACGCTAGTAATAATAAAATAGTTGATTTCATATCAATGCCTAAAATCAACGTCCAACCCATGATTAATGATAAAACGGCGACTGCTGGAATCGTCAAGCCAATGCTGGCGATAGCCGAGCCTAAAGCTAAATTTAAACTGGTTTGAAACATATTATTACGCGCCGCGCTCACCGCGGCAAGCCCTTCTGGCAATAACACGATACCAGCAATTATGACACCCACCAGCCTATGAGGCGCGCCAATACTGGCAACTAAGGCTTCGATTCTGGGGGCAAGTGATTTAGCCAGCAACACCACTGCCACCAAACAAACCAATAGCAAACAAGTAATTAATATGGGACTGTTTATTAAGGTGTCATGTGCGGAAAGCGCTTTACTGTCTTCTTCATTCTCGGCGGCATCTAAAAAATATGCTCTGTGGCGAATCACCTGTACGAACACAAATGTGCCGTACAAAATTAATGACACCACCGCTATAAAAGCGAGTTGACCATTGCTGTATACAGGCCCAAGCGTTGTAATTGTGTAATTCGGTAATATCATGGTAAGAACGACAATTGCCGCAAGCGTGGTTAATGCGGCAATAGCGCCGTGTAATTGAAATACTTGTTCTTTATATAACACGCCGCCAATTAATAGGCATAAACCAACAATGCCCGATACGATTATCATCACCGCAGCAAATACTGTATCGCGTGCCAGCGCTGCCGTTTCAGGGCCGCCAGTTAACATTAACGATAAAATTAGCGCCACTTCAATAACTGTAATAGCGACGGCAAGTAAGAGCGTGCCAAAGGGCTCGCCGAGTTTGTGCCCTAGCACCTCTGCATGATGCACTGCTGCTAATACCGCGCCAATTAAGCCTGCCGCCATCATCAATAAATAGGCTCCACCTAAGTATTGATTAATGCCAAATTGTGCGCCCGCCAACATTATCCAAGCCGCCGCAGGGGCGATGATTGGCCAAGTGAGTATCGTTATCTTTTTTTTCACTCAATACTCCTAGTTTCGCCTTAGCTATTCGTCATACTTTATGAATTAAGCTCAAACTCACCTTTTCGGCCACGCGAATGCCATCAACGCCAGCCGATAAAATACCACCCGCATAGCCAGCGCCTTCGCCGCACGGATAAAGACCCTTGGTGTTAATGCTTTCCAAGGTGTCATCATCGCGCTTAATGCGAATAGGCGCGGAGGTGCGCGTTTCCACGCCCGTTAATAAACCATCTGCCAAATCGTACCCTTTGATTTGCTTGGCAAACGCGGGTATTGCCTCGCGAATTGCACTAATGGCAAACTCGGGCAAGGCAGTACTCAAGTTGGTTAAATGTACGCCAGGCGTATAGCTGGGCAACACTTCGCCAAAACTGGTGGATGCCACATTGTTTAAAAAATCACCAATTAATTGTGCCGGTGCGGCATAATTACTGCCACCTAGGGCATACGCGTTTGCTTCTAAATCACGTTGTAATTGCATGCCAGCTAATGGGTCGTCTGGAAAATCTACCTCTGGCGTAATGCCCACCACAATGCCTGCGTTGGCGTTGCGCTCGTTGCGACTGTATTGGCTCATACCGTTTGTAACCACGCGACCAATTTCCGACGCTGATGCCACCACCGTGCCGCCTGGGCACATGCAAAAGCTATAAACGCTGCGCCCATTGCTGGCGTGATGCACCAGT
>JAYTEL010000186.1:0-9998 GCA_043735225.1 Methylotenera sp.
CAATTATTACGCAATTGCTAAAATTAAAGCTTGAAGAGGCGCAATTACTAGGTTTTAACAACTTTGCTGAGCTATCGCTTGCCACCAAAATGGCTGACAGCCCTAGTCAAGTTATTGATTTTTTACAAAATTTAGCCAAAAAAGCTAAACCCTACGCCGAGCAAGACAAATTAGAGTTAGAAGCTTACGCCAAACAGCTTGGCATTCACGATATGCAGGCGTGGGATGTCAGTTATGTTTCAGAAAAACTGCGCGAAGAAAAATATGCTTTTTCAGATTTAGAGGTAAAACAATACTTTCCCGAAGCTATCGTTATGGCGGGGCTATTTAAAGTCATCGAAACTATTTTTGGCGTATTTGTGCAAAAAACAGAATCGCCCACTTGGCACGAAAACGCGCATTTTTACAGCATTACGCGGCCAAATGGCGTGCTTGTTGGCCAATTTTATTTAGATTTGTATGCTCGCAATAATAAACGTGGCGGTGCTTGGATGGACGAAGCGATTACGCGCAGAATTGTCGATCATAAACTGACAACGCCAGTTGCCTATTTAACTTGTAACTTTAGCGCGCCAGTTGGTGACAAACCTGCTTTATTTACCCACGATGAAGTAATTACGCTGTTTCACGAGTTTGGCCATGGTTTGCACCATATGTTAACCGAAGTAAACGATTACAGCGTATCAGGCATAAAAGGCGTGGAATGGGATGCCGTTGAGCTACCCAGCCAGTTTATGGAAAATTTTTGCTGGGAATGGGATGTGCTACGCCACATGACGCGACACGTCGATACTGGCGAGCAGTTGCCACGCGAGCTATTTGACAAAATGGTGGCCGCCAAAAACTTTCAAGCAGGCATGCAAACCGTGCGGCAGATTGAATTTTCACTATTCGATATCACGCTACATTCTAGCTTTGACCCAAACGGTTCTCAATCTAGTTTAGATTTAATCGAAGAAATTCGCGATGCAGTTGCCGTCGTGCGCCCGCCTGTTTGGAACCGCTTTCCCAATAACTTTAGCCACATCTTTGCTGGCGGCTATGCGGCGGGTTATTACAGCTACAAATGGGCAGAAGTATTAAGTGCCGATGCTTACAGCTTGTTTGAAGAACACGGCGGCTTAAGTAAAGAGGCTGGTCAAAAATTTTGGCAAGAGATTTTAAGCCGTGGTGGCAGCCGCTCAGCAATGGAATCGTTTATTGCTTTTAGAGGCCGCGAACCGAATATAGAGGCATTGCTTCGCCATAATGGCATGGCTGGTTAAAAAATTACAATTTTAGTATGTGTCTGCACTAATTAGTGACATAAATAAATAATGGAAAACCAAAATTAACTCAAAACCTTAATAATAATCGTGATTTATTAATTCAGTTCAATAATTTAATCAGTCAAGCAAAGTACGCTTTTTATTTTAGTTCTTCTCGTAAAATTTTAATTGCACGCTAGAACACAAAATGTTGAACCCATGAAAATTGCAATTGCATATTTTTTGGTATTTTGCTCATTTACTTAAATCGGTTGAATGATGGTTTAACGTTTCTGATAAGCACTTTATAATTGCAAATAGTAAAATCGTAAACCGTCAGGAAATTTTTTGAATAATTAAATTAAAAATTTACAAACTATATACCGTTATGCAAGCAAATTTCTGGCATCAAAAGTGGGAGAAAAACGAGATTGGCTTTCACTTGCCAAATGCGAATCCGTTGTTAGTTAAGCACCTTCCTACCCTCAATTTAAAACAAAACGCACGCATCTTTTTACCGTTGTGCGGTAAAACATTAGATATTGCCTGGTTACTTGCACAAGGCAACCGCATTGCTGGTGCTGAGTTAAGTGCAATTGCGATCGAAGAATTATTTATTAATCTGAACTTAACGCCCAATATTAAAACTCTTGGTGAAGTGATGCATTACAGTGCTCCTAATATTGATATATTTGTAGGAGATATTTTGAAAGTATCGCCCGCCATGTTGGGCAGTGTTGATGCGGTGTATGACCGTGCAGCTTTAGTGGCTTTGCCAGATAGTATGCGTAAACAATATACTACCCATTTAATAATGCTTACCAAAACAGCGCCGCAGCTACTAATTTGTTTTGAGTATGACCAAGCCTTGCATGCAGGGCCGCCCTTTTCTATTAGTGCAGATGAAATCAAACAGCATTACCAAGCGACTTATTATGCAAACTTACTTGGCAGTAGTGATGTTGCAGGTGGCTTAAAAGGCCAATACCCAGCAACCGAGCATGTATGGTGGCTTAAACCAATATAGCTTTTTAGCATGCTAAAATAGCAAATTATTATTGAGATTACGGTGTGAAACTCTCGCCTTTTAAATTAGCCACTTGGAACGTCAACTCGCTCAATGTGCGTTTACCGCATGTGTTGGATTGGTTGCGTGATAATCCTATTGATGTGCTTTGCCTGCAAGAAACCAAGCAAGAAGACAGTAAGTTTCCCTATGATGATTTAGAAGCAGCTGGTTACAAGGCGGTGCACGCAGGCCAAAAAACCTATAACGGCGTGGCTATTTTAAGCAAGCACGAGATGACCGATATTGAGCATGGTATTGCGGGTTTTGAGGATGATCAAAGGCGCGTGATTTCAGCCACAATCAATGGAATACGCGTAATTTGTGTTTACATAGTCAACGGGCAAGCGGTGGATTCTGATAAATACGCGTACAAAATGCGCTGGCTAGAGGCGCTCAATCATTGGCTTGCAGCCGAGTTAATTAAATATCCGAATTTATTACTTTTAGGTGATTACAATATTGCGCCAGAAGACCGCGATTGCCACGACCCAGCGGCTTGGATTGGACAAATTTTAGTGTCACCGCGCGAGCGTGAAATGTTTGCTAAACTTGTTGCACTTGGGTTACACGATAGTTTTAGGATTTTTAATAACGAACCCAAAAATTTTACTTGGTGGGATTATCGCATGATGGGATTTAGGCGCAATTTTGGCATGCGCATAGACCATATTTTGGTGAGTGATGCACTAAAAGATAGATGTGAAAGCTGTGTTATCGACAAAGCACCGCGCAAGTTAGAGCGGCCAAGCGACCATACGCCAGTGGTATTAACGCTCGCTTAAATATTGGTAGGAGCGATTTTTAAATCGCGAATGTTGATGTGGGTAGCAGCGCTGTTCGTGATTTAAAAATCGCTCCTACAAAAAATGTTAGCCTTTGATTTTAATGCCCAGCTGTTTAAGCTTACGATACAAATGCGTACGTTCTAAGCCAGAAATCTCGGCCAATTTACTCATGTTGCTATTAATCGTTGCCATGTGATGCTGAAAGTAAAACCGCTCAAAGTCGTCGCGTACAGCGCGTAAAGGTAGCGCCAAATCAATTGGTAAAGATTGCGTTTTTAGGGCTTGAATTTCAGGGCTAACCGTAAATTGTTCTAATACACGATTCACATCGCTTAACGTAATTTTGTCGCCCAAACTACTCAACATCACGTTTTGCACAACCGCCTCTAAACCTGCTAAATCACCTGGCCAATCGGCGTTTCTTAAGGCATTTAATGCGGCAATATCAAAACTTTTGTAACTGGTTGCTGCGGTTTCTACCAGCAAATTTGCCATGGCAGTTGCAAGGTCAGGTATGTCTTCGCGGTGATCATTAAGTGCGGGCACTTTAAGAATGCTAGTGGAAAGTATTTGCAGCAAAGCGCTATCAAATTGCGTTTGTTCAGTCAATTGTGGCAAACTAAAAGAGCTGGCGCAAACCACACGCACCTGATATTTATCCGCTTTTGACAGCAATAAACCAAGGCCTTTTTGCTCAGTTTTATTTAAATCAGATACTTCTTTAATAAATAAAACACCACCGCGAGCTTGCTCCAAAAGCTCAAGCGGTGCGCTAGCAAGCTTTTCGTATTCGCTTAAACCAATCCACGGCGTGCCTGCGGCGTGCAAAAAACGCGCGCACAACTCCACACTGCTGCCTTTTTTACCAATCAGCAGTAGTGTATTTTTAGTACGAGAGATTTGCTCAAGCCGTTGTTTAAGTTCGTTAATCAGCAAACTTTTACCAAAACTAGCCAAATTCATCTCAGTTTTTGGGTGCTGCTCAGCATGCTTAAGCGCCGCGGTTACTGTTTTAAGTAATTTTTGCAGTGCAATTGGTTTCTCTAAAAAATCAAACGCGCCAATGCGTGTGGCCTCTACCGCGGTATCAATTGTGCCATGGCCAGACATCATGACAACCGGCATGGTTAACAGACCCGCATTGCCCCACTCTTTAAGCAAGCTAATGCCATCGCAATCAGGCATCCAAATATCCAGTAGCACCATATCGGGCCGCTGTTTAAGCCGTGCATCGCGCGCGGCTTGCGCATTTTCGGCCAGCGAAATTTGATGACCTTCATCTTGCAAGATATCACTTAATAATTCGCGAATGCCAATTTCGTCATCTACTACTAAAATATGCCGTGAAGCCATTTATACAATCCTCTTAAACTTTTTATATCTTTTATACTGCAACTTGCTTATGCGCATGTGCTATTTTTTAGTTGCGCTTTCACGCGTTTTAACGCCTTTTTGCGGTTTGACTACGCTGGCTTTTACTTCTTGCTTAACATCAAATTTTGCCACATTATTTTATTAATTGGCAGCAAAATAGTAATACTTGCGCCGCCAGTTACGTTGTTTTCTATTTTAATTTGCCCTTGATGTTCTTCAATCATTTTCTTTACAATTGCTAAGCCTAAACCCGTGCCATGCGCTTTGGTGGTGACATAAGGCTCAAACGCATGGCTAAGCAAATCGGCAGGAAAACCTTGCCCGTTGTCTTTCACCACTAGCTTTATATTTGCCTCGTCAAAAGAAGTTTGCACCAAAATGGTTGGGTTATCAGTTTGCTTAAGCGCGTCTTGTGCGTTTTGCATTAAATTATGCAACACTTGCCGCAACATAGTCGCATCACCTTTAGTATCAGGCAGATCGGCGGCTAATTGATAGGTAATTTTAGCTTGGGCATGAGTTTGCTCTGCGCTGGCAGTATCATACAAAGCGGATACATCTTTAATCAGCTTGTTCAAATTTAAATTATTTAAACTAGCAGACGGCGCGCGCGCATATTCGCTAAACTCATTCACCATGGTTTTCATGGCACTTACTTGGTTAACGATGGTATCAGTTGAGCGTTGTAACATATGTGCGTCATCGGCATTTAATTTGCTACTAAGTTTATGTTGCAAACGTTCGGCAGATAGCTGAATCGGCGTGAGCGGATTTTTAATCTCATGCGCAAGTCGCCGCGCAACCTCGCCCCAAGCCGCGTCGCGCTGGGCTTGCACCATAGTGGTTACGTCATCAAACACCACTACAAAACCATTTTCAGCCGTATTATTATTGCTGGGTAAACGTGTGGCGCGCACCAATAATAGTTGTTTGCCTTGTGGCCGAATAATTTCTATCTGCCGCGAAAGTTCAGTTTTTTGCAGCTCATCAGCTTTGGTAAGCTCAAAATGCGTTTGCACCAAACTCACAAATTCGGCTAAAAATGGCTGATTTTCAGTCATTTTGATAAAAGGCTGATTTTCAAGCAATATAAGATTAATCCCCAAAATATTGCTGGCAGCCACGTTATAGGTGCGCAGCTCGGCTTTTTCGTTTATTGCCAGCACACCCGATGACAAATGCGCCAAGATTGTTTCTAGATAACCGCGCGCCGCCTCTACCCGCACGCGGTTGCGCTCGGTAGCTTGCGTGGCATCGTTTAACTGGCGCGTCATACTGTTAAATGATTTCACCAAAATGCCTAGTTCGTCTTGGCCGTGCTCTGGTAGCATTGTGCTGTAATCTCCAATGGCAATGGCGCGCGTGCCCTCTGCCAACACGGTAAGCGGCTGCGATAATCGCCGGCTGAGCACAAATGCAATGGCCAATGCAGACAACATCGATAACATCAACACCAGAGTCAGCGTCAACCTAAACACATCTTTTAGTGAATCGCGGCTATAAGAGAGTTCTTGATAATCACGATACACATCTTGCACTGCTTCGGCCGTATCAGAAAGTGTTTTTGGCACGGGTTGCAGCAATTGCAAAATACGCGTTTCGCCCGCTATTTCTTGCACATTAACGGGCGCTAGCACGCGTAAATACAAGCCTTTGTTCAATATTGGCTCAATTTTGCCGTAAACGCGAGTTTGCGCTTGACGCAGCTGCGGAACGCTGGGCAACTCTGGCAAAAAGCTGTTTGGATCGCTGCTTGAAACCGATAAAATACGGCCTTGCACCGATAACAATGTGGCATCTTGAATACCCGATTTTTCGCGTAAATCATTCAATAAACTGTAGTGAGAACGTGTGGGCTGAAAAGCGAGTGTGGTGGCCATATTCTCGGCCTTTTCTTCCACATCTTTAAGCATAATATCCAGCGCGCGCTGGCCTAAGCTTAAGCCGCCATCTAATGCAGATTCCACTTTTACGTTAAACCATGACTCGATAGAGCGCGTGAGAAAATTCACGCTAACCAAATACACAATTAGCCCAGGAATAATCGCCATCAACGCAAAAGTGCCAAGTAACCGTAAAGTAAGGCGACTGCCCATTACGCCGCTTTTAATTTTTTTGTATAAAGCCCACAATTGAAAGCCGATCAGCACAATAAGTGCGCCTGCTAAGCCAATATTTAAATACAACAAAATTTTGTAATAATCGCCAGAAATGGCCGTATTAGCGCTGGCGAGAGACAGCAAGTAAAGCAAAGCTAAGCCTAACGCCACGCTTACCAGTAAAACATATCTCATTTTTTAAGGTAAAAACGCATTATTATTTTAGCACTTTGCCGCTGGCTTCTTTTAAAACCCACTCAAATTTTTGCGAGCTGATATTCCACTTTTCTGAAGCGATGGTATCAACTTGTATGGCCTTTGGCAGCTTGGTTTGATCGAGGCGAATGAGCAGCGCCGCCTTGTACGTGGTAGGCTTTTCTAGCGCCGCCTTTTCCACCACCTTCCACTCATCTAGCGTAACTATTTCTTGCACGGCCTCACTTAAGCTATCAAACGATTGTTGGTGCGCGCCGCGATTCACTAGATATTGGCGGCTTAGCGCGTGATAACTTAAACTCACATTTTGCGAAGTGGTGACAATTTCATCATCAAACCAATATTTGCGCGGGCTGACGATTTGAAACTCGATTAAAAAATTAAGCGGCACGCCCTTGTTGATTGCCTCCTCAACTTCTTTATCAAAACTTAAATCCACATCGGCGTCCAAAACGTAATAATCATCCTGCGACTCAAGTTCTGCACTTTTGATATTAATGCTGCTGCCCGCCGCAAATGCCAGCGAGCTTGCTAAAACTAACAAAAGTAAGTTAATTCTTTTGCAAAAGCGCATAAAAAAGGCCGTCATGGTTGATGTTTGGCAATAGTTGACCTTGCTGATGTTGAATATTTTTTTCAAGCCCGTTATCCAGCGAAAGCGGTAATTGGGTAGCATCTTGTGTATTTTTTAAAAACCAATCAATTTGCTGTTGGTTTTCCTCATTAAAAACAGAGCAAGTCACATACAATAATTTACCGCCTTTTGCTAATAATAGCCACAAATGTTGCAAAATTGCCGATTGTTGTTGCGTAAATGTTGCAATATCGCGCTCACGGCGTAGCCATTTAATATCAACATGCCTGCGCACAATGCCGCTGGCGGTGCATGGCACGTCGGCCAAAATGCGGTCAAATAGCTTGTCGGCTTTAAAACTGGCCGCATCACCAATTTGCAAATTGGCACTTATATCCAGCCGATTCAAATTGCTTTCTACACGATTTAAACGGCCAGCATCGTTATCTAACGCGGTCAAAATCACATTTTTAAGTTCTAAAATATGCCCTGTTTTGCCGCCTGGTGCGGCGCAAGCATCTAACACCCGCTGACCTTTTTTAAGATCTAACAAATGCGCCGCCAGTTGCGCACCGTAATCTTGCACCGACACCACGCCATCGGTAAAACCTGGTACTTGCTCAACAGATATTGGTTTTGTTAACATCACCGCCTCTGCACCTAAATGGGTTGCTGCAATATCTTGACGGGCTAACAATTGGCAGTATTCTGGCGCGTTCGATTTTTGTGCATTAACGCGCAAAGTCATGGGCGGATGCGCATTGCCAATCGCCAAAATGGATTGCCAATGTTGCGGATATTGACTTTTAAGCTTGTTAATCCACCACTGCGGATAAGAATAAAGCGCGACTTGGTTGATTTTTGAATCAGCTTTAATTTGTTCTGCAATCGCCTCTTTTTGGCGTAAAAAATTACGCAAAACGCCGTTCACCAAACTCTTTGCCCAGCGCGGCTTGGCATCGCCAGCAGCTTTAACCGCTTGATTAACCACGGTAAAATCATCGGCTTTATCGTGCAGTAATTGACAAATTGCCACCAATAAAAGCGCCGTAATATGCGCGTTACTCAAAGGCTTTTCTAACAGTTTCTCTAAATATGCGTTTACTTCACCATAAAAACGCAGCGTGCCATAACTTAAATCTGCCGCCGCGCCTTTTTGTTGGGCTGTGGCGGCGGGGTAACTACTGAGCGCATCGGGCAAAGATAATGTTAAATTACGCCCAGAAAGTACGTCAGAAACAGCAATGGCAGCGATTTGTTGGGAAATATACAAAGTGATTTTCGACTAAAAACTAAAAACCTATTTTAACCGCCGATGAACGCAGATGCACGCCGATAAAAACTTTATTTAGCTTAAAAAAACCTTTCACCACAGAGAACACAGAGTTCACAGAGTAAAGCCAATCTCACAACCGTCATTCTGAGCGTAGCGAAGAATCCAGCAGTTTGGATTGGTTATTAAAGCTGGATTCTTTGCTTCACTCAGAATGACGGAGTAGAAATAAGCATCAATTTATCATAAATAACCTGCCCTGCAACGCAATATCCATGGGGCATTCAGAGCATCCGTTTATCTCCGTATTCGTATGGTTTTGACTTTAAATCCCCTGCTGCCGCGCCTGTGATGATTTAAAAAGTTGGGAGGTTTTGAGCGAGGACTGTCTGAGCGCTGAAAGCGCGAGTTCCGCAGCGCCCAACTTTTTAAAGCAGCGTAGGAAACAAGCGGTAGGGGGAGGTCTTTTTGTTTGGTTACTTTATTTTGGACAAGCAAAATAAAGTATCTCGCCTAAAAGCGAAAAAGAAAATATCCAAAAACGTTGGGTTTCACAAACTCAGCCCAACCTACGCTTGTTAATCGCGCGATAGCAATAAGTGCTTTTAAGCTGATATTTCGGCTATTCGTTTGAACTTTACGAATACTGGCTGATTGGTCTCTATCGACTTACCCGTGAGAGTAAATTCTTCAAAACTAATATTCCCTGTCAACGCCACATTTATTTTGCTTACTGGGCCAAAAATATTATTAAGTGATCCTGCATAATGATTTACAGAAACATTAGCAGTAAGAGTTTCATCTTTGACTCTGAAGTCTCCAACATAGTAATAGCTACTGTCTCCACCTCGAACGGTACCATTCTCAAGCACCACCACGCCTGCTCCAAAATCACCTTGATTAGGTGCTACAAAATAAACTGCCCACAATGCCTCTATCATTACTATCCCCTAAATTAATTAATAACTACTCGTCATCGCCATCAACCTCGCCACCCGCTCCTCTGTCTTGGGATGCGTGCTAAACAAGCTATCAAACGATACACCTGATAACGGGTTGATAATCATCATTTGCCCTGTTTCTGGGTGCATCTCGGCAGTTTGATTAGGGATTTGGCGAGCATAATTGTTAATTTTCGTTAGCGCATCGGCTAGCGCTTTTGGGTCGCGACTAATTTGCGCGCCCATTCTATCAGCCTCAAACTCGCGGCTACGCGAAATGGCCATTTGAATGAGTCCTGCCGCCATTGGCGCTAAAAACATCATTAACATGCTGATAATCATATTTGGACGCTCGCCATCACCACGACCACCGCCAAACATCATGCCAAATTGCGCAATTGACCCAATAGCGCCTGCCAT
>JAYTEL010000187.1:0-6668 GCA_043735225.1 Methylotenera sp.
GCATCGTTGGGCAGCACACCTTTTGCCGCCAATTGCACAAAATAGCCGGCGCGCTGGGCAATAATAATGCCTACAAGAATCAAGAACATAGCGCCAGCGGTGCTGATAAGCTCGTGCGATAAAGATTTTTTAAATAGTTTCAATTGTGTGTAATTGTGAATTTACGCTTTGATTTCGCGTCAAAACGCAGGATAATTAGTATTCAAATTTAGTTAATATAAATAAAAGGCGATAACATGGAATTTAGCATAAAAAACACAAATCCTGAAAAGCTTGCAGTAGATTGTATTATTGTAGGCGTTTTTGAAGGCAGCAAGATAACCAATGCGGCAAAAATGATTGACGCTGCCAGCAATAAAGCCATTGCTAGCGTGCTTAAATCGGGCGATATGCAAGGCAAATTGTGCGCTACCTTGGTTTTGCATGGGGTTACGGGTATTGCGGCTAAACGCGTCATGTTGCTAGGTTTAGGCAAGCAAGAAGAGTACAGCGAAAAAAATTATCGTCAAGCAGTGCGTGCAGCGGTAAAAGCATTGCCTAAAGGCGTTACTACTGCAGGTTTTGTATTAAACGATATTGAAATGCAAACAACCGATACCCAATCCAAAGTAGCACAATTGTCTGAGGTGATATTAGATGCAACTTACCAAGTAAATGCGGTTAAGCAGAAAAAAGCCGAGCCAATTAACTTAGCAAAAATAAGCATTGTTGTGGATAAAACTGAAAATTCTATCGCTGAAGCTGGCCTTAAACACGGTTTAGCGATTGGTGAAGGCGTTAATTTGGCCAAAGATTTAGGTAATTTACCGCCCAATATTTGCACGCCAACTTACTTAGGTAAACAAGCGAAAGAGCTGGCCAAAAAGTATGACTTTAAAGTAGAAGTGCTAGACCGAAAAGAAATTGAAAAGCTCGGCATGGGATCATTTTTAGGTGTTGCACAAGGTAGTGTAGAGCCGCCGCGCTTTATTGTATTGCAACATTTAAAAGGTAAAAAAGGCGAAAAACCAACCGTGTTGGTAGGCAAAGGCATCACTTTTGATACTGGCGGCATTTCGTTAAAACCTGGCGGCGATATGGATGAAATGAAGTACGATATGTGCGGCGCAGCCAGCGTGTTAGGTACGTTTAAAGCCATTGGCGAGCTTGATTTAAACATTAATGTAATTGGCTTAATTGCCACTTGCGAAAACATGCCAGACGCTGGCGCAATTAAACCAGGTGATATTTTAACCAGTATGTCTGGCTTAACGATTGAAGTGTTAAATACCGATGCAGAAGGCCGCTTGATTTTGTGCGATGCGCTAACTTATGCTGAGCGTTTTGAGCCGTCAGCAGTGGTTGATATTGCCACGCTTACGGGCGCTTGCGTGATTGCGCTGGGGCATCATCCCAGTGGATTATTTTCTAACAAAGATGCGCTAGCGTATGAGCTGTTGGCCGCTGGCGAGACCGCGCACGACCGCGCATGGCACATGCCGTTGTGGGAAGAGTTTCAAACGCAGCTTGATAGCAATTTTGCCGATATGGCCAATATCGGCGGCCGCGCAGGTGGCAGCATTACCGCGGCTTGTTTCTTATCGCGCTTCGCCAAAAAATACGATTGGGCGCATTTAGATATTGCCGGCACCGCATGGAAAAGTGGCAAAGAAAAAGGCGGTACGGGCCGCCCAGTGCCACTACTAACAACATTTTTAGTCAATCGCGCTGCAAAAGCAAAATTAAGTTAACTTGATTATTTAAGCTGTGACGCGAATTGATTTTTATTTTAATGTGAGTGATAAAGCCCTAGCGCTGGCAGATTTGGTAGAATCTGCCGTGCATAAAAGGCGCCATGTCACAATTTGCGTGGCGGACGAATCGAGGGCTGCAGCGGTTAGTTCAAACTTGTGGCAACAAAAACCTGAGAGTTTTTTGCCCCACGCGGCCGCAAACCATGCCACTGCCGCTTTTGCGCCCATCGTCATTCATTGGCCAGAAATGGCCTTACAAAATGACGAATTATTAATTAATTTGAGGTTAGAACAACCAAGCTTTTTTAGCCGATTTACGCACTTGATTGAGTTGGTAGGCGAAGATGAGCAGGACAAGATAACCGCGCGGGCGCGGTTTAAGTTTTATCGTGATCGAGGTTATGAAATCAAAAACATCAATTACGCGCAAAAAATGTTTCTTTAATTCAAAATTGCCCCGTTCAAAATCGTTAAAAAATACATAAGCTAAGAAAATAGTGAGGAAATAATTAATATGGTGGCCGATAAAAAAATTCCGATACTGACCGAGGTTTATCAACCAAAACCAAGCGCACAGTCAGTATCAAGCCCGAAACTCGATGATATAACGCTAATTACGCCAGAATTGATTGCACGCGTTACAGGACATGTAAGGCCGCGGCTTGAGGCGGAAATTACGCAATCGGTGATGATTAGTGTGCGCGACGCGCTAAGAAAAGACTTGTTGCAAGATTTACAAGCTGAAATAAAAAGTGCTCAGCAGGCATTAGAAGGCAATACCAGCAACTTTATTGATAAAACCAAGGCCGATCTTAAAACCGAATTACCGCAGATGTATCAAAACAGTGCTGACTTGGTTTTTAAAAGCCTTGCAGAGAAAGTTGCCGTTTTACAAACACAAGCAATTACGAACTTAGACGGTTCTCTCACGCAATTAACAGAGCAAAGCTTGCAGGTAGCTTCGCAAGCGCTGCAAACTACATTTGAAGAGCTGCAAATTGGCACAAGCGCACAAGTTAAACTAGAAATAACGCAAGAAATGCAGGCGTTTCAAACCGATGCCATTAGTAATCACCAAAATGTACTACGCCAAGAAATGACCGATATTTTTGAAGCAACGAATCAACACGCTAAAACAAACTTGCAGCAACAGTTGGATAGTTTACGAACGGACGCGATTGAACAATTGCGTGAAACCTTTACCGAGGCAATGCCAGCCATTTACACCAATGCAATTACCCAGCAACAAGAACAAATTTCGGCGCAGATCAGTCAACAATTACATCAAGAAATGCAAACCTTTCAAACGCAATCGCTTAACCAGCATCAATCACAATTAGCGCAGTCAATAGAACAACTACAAACCCAATTGACGCAATCAATTAGCAGCCATCAAACACTATTAGCACATTCGCTAAATCAGCAAAATGAGCAGTTGTCGCAATCAATAGATAGCCACCAAACGCAATTAGCGCAATCACTTGCCAATAATTTTGATTCACTTAATGCCAGTGCAAAAGTTGATTTAGTCAATCAATTAGGCGTTATTCAAACAGATGCCGTTGAACAAATGCGCAGTACTTTAAATGCGGCTATTCCAAGCATTTACGGGGCTGCTGGTGATGAAGTAAAAGCAAAGTTTGCTGGTGATATGGCCGAGCAAAGCGAGCACTTACGAACAAACTTTTTGACAACCATTAATGCCGATTTGCCTGTAGTGCAAGAGGTGTTGCGCGAGAATATTCTACAAATTTTGGCTTCTGCAATGCCTAAATTAGAGCTAGATTTGCGCAATCAATTAACTGAAGAGTTGCACAATTTATTGCTAAAAGTAAAATTTGTACTGCCTAGCTAATAATCTGTATGTAATTTTGCACTAACACTGTTTACCATAAAACGCCTAGTCACCAATTAAATTTTGATAAGCTTTAGCGCTTAAAAAATGCGTAGTGTCTGACACATCACTTGGCTTAAATTTAAAAATCCACGCCGCATACGGTTTATCGTTAATACCTTCGGGTGCGTTTATTAAGTGCTCATTAATTACAGTCACCACACCATTCATAGGCGCATGTAAATCAGAACCTGTTTTAACAGACTCTACAATGCCGCAAGGCTGTGCGTTAACAAGCATACTACCTAACTTAGGAGGCTCAATAAACACGATATCACCCAGTAAATCTTGAGCATAATCGGTAATGCCAGCAAGCCAGTTGCCGTCTGGCGCTGGGCTTACCCATAAATGTTCGGCGGTATAGTGCAACTCATTAGGAAATTTCATAGTCAGAACTCGAGTAGGAATGATTACATTAGGAGCGTATTTTCGCATAAAGTTTGCCTCATACGCTTTTGACAATTGTTTTAATTTGGTATTTGCATTAATTAACTGCATTAGCATGAAGATTGCAACTACTATAAACTTAATATTAATTTTAGAAATATGCGCTAAGTTAATGACAAATAACTAATTTATGGTTAATATTATTTTATGTAAGACATTTTAATGATAGAAATTTTAATGAGCTTAATAATATAGTTTTGTGAGGAAACGCTGTGATGATTAAATTTGTATTTAAACGGATTATGTTGGCTTATTTAGCGTTTGGCTTGGTTGCGGCGCCTTTTGAAGCTGTTGCTGCCCATAAAAAGTCCAGCAAACGCCTTGTTTCCAACCAAAAACATACGCCTAATCAAAAACACCATTCGAATCAACTTGTATCGAGCCACAAAAGCGCGCTTAGTAAACATGCTATAGCTAGCAGTAATCAAGTTGGCGCAATGCATAAATTTGGATTGATGAAAGTGCAGCGAGTTAATGTAAGGTTGCGCGCAGCTCACACTTTGCAAGCTCAACGTGTATATGCAAGTGCAGAAAATTTTGATGGTAGCAACGCTTTACAATTAGCTTCAAGTAATGCATTGATTATTAACCAAAATACTGGTGAAGTATTGTTTGCAAAAAACACCAATATGCCTACGCCAATTGCGTCGATTACCAAGCTGATGACAGCAATGGTGATGTTAGACGCAAAATTACCACAAGATGAAGTCATTGAAATTTCTGATAATGATATCGATTATTTAAAAGGTACTACTTCGCGTTTAACTATTGGCACGCAAATGACGCGCGGTGAATTTTTGCAACTGGCATTAATGTCGTCAGAAAATCGCGCGGCCTCTACTTTGGCGTCTAATTATCCGGGTGGTAGAGCATCGTTTGTGCGGGCAATGAACGTTAAGGCGCATTTTCTTGGTTTAACCAATACGCATTTTGTAGATCCAACAGGCTTAGATTCAGAAAATGTATCAACCGCAGAAGATTTAGCCAAAATGGTGCAAGCCGCATATCAATATGTTGAAATTCGCACTGCCACAACAACGTCAGACCGAGAAGTGTACTTGGCGGGTCACGCTTACCCTGTGCTATTTAAAAATACCAATGGGTTAGTGCGTAAAGGCGACTGGGAAATTGGGTTGTCGAAAACAGGTTTTATTAATGAAGCAGGCCGTTGTTTGGTGATGCAAGCAACGATTGCGGGCGAGCCGATGATTGTGGTGTTACTTAATTCAAACGGCAAGTTAACACGAATTGGTGATGCAAACCGCATTCGAAAATGGGTGGAATATAACGGCATCCCCTCTACTGCTGGGCAAACGCTGGTCATGTCAGGCAGAATTTCTTAACACAATCGATTAAGTTTTACAGATGTAACAGCGCCTTATTCACATTAGAATAAGGCGCTTTTTTTTCTGTTTAGCTTATTAAGTTTAAGCACTAATTTTTACTTTTTACTTTTAATTTGTAGATTTTGATTACTTAAGCTTTTTATTTTTTAAGCTTTTTATTTTTTAATAGTGGTTTTTTTGACCACTTTCTTTTTAGCCGCAGGTTTTCGAAGTGCTTGCTGTTTACCAATTGCTGGTTTTTGAGCAGTTGCTTTCATGTCATTAGTTTTACTTATGGCTGTTTTGGCAGTTGGTTTTCTCGCAGTTGTTTTTTTTGCCCCCGTTTTACCAGTGACTTCATCTTTCGCTGCTTTTTCAGCCAATAAACCGAGTGCTTCATCCATCGTTAGCGTTTCTGGTTCAACACTTTTTGGAATGGTTGCGCGCACTTTTGCATGTTGTACATAGGGACCGTAACGGCCGGCAAAAATCTCAACACGGCCTTCGCCGCTTGGATGTGCACCAAGGTCGGCTAGCGGCGCTGGGCCAGTATTGGCTGCGGCTAGCAGCATAACAGCGCCTACCAAATCAATATTAAATACGCTATCAGATTTAGGAATCGATTTAAATTTACCATCATGATTTACATATGGGCCAAAGCGGCCGATATTGGCGACGATTTTTTTGTTAGTTTCTGGGTGCAAGCCTAAATCGCGCGGTAAACTAAGCAACATATTGGCGGTTTCGATGCTCATATCGACAACAGGAATCTCTTTTGGAATGCTCACGCGTTTTGGTTTTTTCTTTTCGCCTTCAACCGCCACGCCAACCTGTAAATACGGCCCATAAGGCCCGTTCATTAAGTAAATTTCTTTGCCAGAATCTGCGTCCACGCCAATGGTTACAGGGTCTGCGCCTGCTTGCGCGCTGCCGTTTATACTGCGTTTGTAGTCGCATTTTGGTTCATCGTTATAACCTGTGCAGCCAATAAATGTGCCGTATCTGCTTAACTGTTTTTGCAATGGTTTGCCGCATTTTGGGCAAGCTTCATCTATTAACTCGTTACCAGGCCGGTCTACATCGGCTTTGCTAATAATTTGGTTGTTAAAGCCTTGCCAAAATTCATCCATCAGCGGAATCCACTCGCGCGAGCCATCGGCCACGTTATCGAGCGCATTTTCTAAGTTGGCGGTAAAGTCGTAATCGACATATTTAGTAAAATGTTCGGTTAAAAATTTAACCACCACGCGCCCCACATCGGTCGGCGTA
>JAYTEL010000188.1:0-5162 GCA_043735225.1 Methylotenera sp.
CTATCAGGCAAAAACGGGAGTGGAGATAACCAGCCGCCTAAAAACATCGTTGCGGCCAGTGCGCATACTAACCATATATTCGCATATTCAGCCAAGAAAAATATCGCAAATGCCATGCCCGAATATTCTACATGAAAGCCTGCCACAATTTCAGACTCACCCTCGGCTACGTCGAACGGAGCGCGATTAGTCTCAGCCACTGCACTAATAAAGTAAACAATAAATAGCGGAAAAAGTGGAATAAAATACCAATGCCAGAAACCGCCCGCCTGCCCCATAACAATTTTGCCTAAGTTAAGCGAGTTAGCGCACATTAACACGCCAACTAATGCAAAACCCATGGCAATTTCGTAAGACACAATTTGCGCAGCAGAGCGCAAACTGCCCAAGAACGCATATTTTGAATTGCTCGCCCAACCAGCAATAATTACGCCGTACACGGCAACCGATGTCATGGCCAAAATATACAGCAAACCCGCGTCGATATTAGCCAGCACTTTAGTGCCGTCAAACGGAATGACCGCCCAAGCGGCAAATGCGGGAGCGATGGCTAAAATTGGACCAATAAAAAAAAGAGTTTTACTAGAAGCTGACGGTAAAATAATCTCTTTAAACAACAACTTAACGCCATCTGCAATGGGTTGCAACAAACCAAAATAGCCTACACGATTTGGACCGATACGCACTTGCATATAGCCAATCACTTTGCGCTCAGCCAGCGTTAAATAAGCAATTGCAATCATTAACGGCAGCACAATGGCGATAATTTTTATTAGCGTCCAGCCCGATAACTGCACCGCCGGCCAGTATTCACCAAAGATATTGCCAAGCAACTGCATCATGCGGTGGCTGTCTCATCAATGGCTGTATTATCTACACTAAATTTTGCAACCATTAACTTTTCAATGGTGATGTCCCCCATCAAATCGCCAAGGCCAATCGAGCCTTCGTGCGAGGCCGTCACACGCACGCAGCCCATTGCCACATGATTATCCAACTTCACTTGCAGCTCTGCGCTACCCTTGTCTTGACGCGCTAATACTGTATCGCCATCTACTAAATCCAGCGCGGTTATTTGCTGGGCGCACATGCGCGCCATTGGCTGCGTATTGTATTTGGTTTTTTGTAGCGGCGCTGAGCGGCGCACAATCGGGTCTGATTCATATTGCGGCACTTCACCAATGCGTTGCAAGCCATCTTGCTTGATGTTGACTTGAATCTCAACCAACTCTTTCAAATTATTGTTCAAGCTGCGCCACACTACAACAGATGGTTTTTCGCCATTAAAAATTTTACTTTTTACTTCTTCACTGCTATTAAAATCAAAACCTGGCAAACCTAAAGTATTGGCAAGTACGCGCAGCACCTTCCAAGCAGGGCGGCATTCGCCAAGCGGTTTGGCTACAGCTGCAAAGCTTTGCACGCGCCCTTCCATACTCATAAATGTGCCAGAAGTCTCTGTAAATGGTGCAATTGGCAGCAGTACATCAGCATGTTCTAGCGCGGTAGATTTAAACACAGTTAGTGCAACTACGCATTCAGCCTGCGCCATAGCAGCTGTAGCCAGAACAGCGTGTTGACAATCAAGCTCTGGCTCAATATTTAATAATAGATAAGCTTTACGCGGCACTTCTAACATCGCGCGCGCGTGCATACCAAGTGAGCTGGGCATTACGCCCATTAAGTGCATACCTGTGCTGTTGGCCGCGGCTGGCAAGATGCCACCCTTAGCACCACAAATGCCACCAATCGCTTCCATCATGCTATACATTTCGGTAAATCTTGGGTCGCTTAACGCCATATTGCCCAAGAAAATACCTACTTTTGGCGCAACCAAATCAACATTACCAGTTGAGCCAGCCAAACCAGCCAAGCTTTCAGCGATGGCTTGTGTATTTTCGCGCACGGTAATAGTGTCTAGTAAATTTTCTAATGATTGCGGCAAACATAAAGACAAACGCTGCAGTTTCGACATGGCTTTTAAAATCTGACCCAGCACGTTTACCATATCGTTGGGCCGCACAATCACTTTGTGCGCAATTTCCATCAACGGATTATTGTCCAGTGGACTAACAATATTAAGTTCAGCGCCGTTTTGTACGGCTTTACGAAAGCGCTGTGCCAATAAAGGGTGCTCGTTACGCAAATTGCTGCCAATAATCAATATGCGGTCAAGCTCTTCAATTTCTTGAATATTGCAGCCCATCCACGGCACACCAACTCGCTTACCATCTAGCCTAAAATCGGTTTGACGCAAGCGATAATCCACATTGCCACAGCCCAAACCTGCGGCCATTTGCTTAATTAAATAGCCTTCTTCCATTGTGCTATTGGGTGAAACAAGCACACCCAACGCTTCTGCGCTGTGATGATTAGTAATATCTTTTAATTGCCCAGCTGCGAATTCCAGCGCAGTTTTCCAGTCCGTCTCAATCCAAGCACCATTATGCTTAATCATTGGCACTTTTAATCGGTCTGGGCTATTCAAGCCCTCGTAAGAATAGCGATCGCGGTCAGACAACCAACATTCATTAATTGACTCTTTTTCACGCGGCAAAACGCGCATCACTTTATTGTCTTTTACATGCACTTCGATGTGTGAGCCTAATCCGTCATGCGGGGCAATACTTGGCCTGCGAACTAACTCCCAACTGCGTGCAGAATAGCGAAATGGCTTGCTGGTTAACGCGCCAACTGGACATAAATCAATAATGTTGCCCGAGAGCTCTGAATTGACACTTTTATCAACATAAGCAGTGATTTCTGCATGTTCACCGCGACCAATCATGCCAAGCTCTTGCATGCCGCCAACTTCTTTTAAAAAGCGCACGCAGCGCGTACATTGAATGCAGCGCGTCATATCAGTGCTGATTAATGGCCCAATATTTTTATTAAATACCACACGTTTTTCTTCGGTATAGCGCGAGCCGCTTGTGCCATATGCAACAGCAATATCTTGCAAATCACACTCGCCGCCTTGGTCGCAAATAGGGCAATCAAGCGGGTGATTAATCAGTAAAAATTCCATGACTGATTTTTGCGCTTCAATTGCCTCTTTACTTCGCGTAAAAATTTTCATGCCTTCCGCCACAGGCGTGGCGCAGGCGGGTAAGGGTTTGTTAAACTTTTCCACCTGCACCAAACACATACGGCAGTTAGCGGCTACTGACAGTTTTTTATGATAACAAAAACGTGGAATCGCAATGCCGACCTTGTCAGCTGCATCAATAATGGTGCTGCCGTGCTCAACTCGTAGCGCTTTGCCATCTATTTCGACATTAAGCATTCGTTACAGCTCCAAATTTATCGCTGCCATCTTTTGTGTATACGCGTTCTGCATAAGCTTGCGCGCCGCCATTTTGCGCATCAGCCATGTCGAAATTAGCGCTGCTAACTTGCAAAGTATCTAGATCTAGCATGCTTTTGCCATGTTTAATATAATATTCAAACTCTGGTCTAAAATGCTTAATAAAACTGATGACGGGCGTAGCGGCGGCGTCGCCAAGTGCACAAATAGTACGGCCTGAGATGTTGCTGCTGACGTCAGTTAGCAACTCTAAATCTTCCATCTTGCCCTGGCCTTGTGTAATGCGATTGATTACGCGATATAGCCAGCCAGTGCCCTCGCGACAAGGCGTGCATTGACCGCAGCTTTCTTCGTAAAAGAAATAGCTTAGGCGTTTTAACGCTTTAACCATGCAGGTTGTTTCATCCATCACAATCATACTACCTGCGCCCAAGCTAGAGCCGGCCTTACTAAGGCCATCATAGTCCATGGTGGCATTTTGTATCATTTCTGCCGTCATAACAGCGGTGGAAGGCCCGCCTGGAATCACCGCTTTCAAGCTGCGGCCTTTCCAAACGCCGCCAGCCATATCTAACAAATCGGCAAAAGATGTGCCCATTTTTACTTCATAATTGCCAGGCTTTTCAACATGTCCAGAAACCGAAAACAGCTTGGTTCCGCCAGAATTTGGCACGCCTAGCGCCGCGAATGCTTCGCCGCCATGTTGCATAATCCAAGGAATAGACGCGAAGCTTTCGGTATTATTCACATTAGTGGGCTTACCAAACACGCCATAACTAGCTGGGAATGGCGGTTTAAAACGTGGCTGGCCTTTTTTACCTTCAATTGATTCGATTAACGCGGTTTCTTCGCCGCAAATATAGGCGCCGTAACCATGTACAGCATAACAATCGAAGCTAAAATTACTGCCAAAGATATTGTCGCCCAAATAACCTGCGGCTTTTGCCTCAAATAGCGCGCTTTCAAAAATCTCGTAATCTTGCCAAATTTCACCGTGAATATAGTTGTAACCCACGCGCGCGCCCAAGGTGTAAGCGGCAATTGCCATACCTTCAATCAATTGGTGCGGATTGTAGCGCAAAATATCGCGGTCTTTAAAAGTGCCAGGCTCACCTTCGTCACTGTTGCAAACCAAGTATTTCGTGCCATCAAAATAGCGCGGCATAAAGCTCCACTTAAGCCCTGTGGGAAAGCCTGCGCCGCCGCGTCCGCGCAAGCCAGAAAGTTTAACTTGTGTAATAATGTCAACCGCTTTAACTTTTTCCGAGACAATCCTTTTAAGCTGCGCATATCCGCCAAGCTTTTCGTAAGCCGCTAATGAAGCGGGGTTTTGTTCAGTCAATGTACGCAAGCATAGCAGCGTTTGGCCTTTAGGGTCGCTCATCACTGGTTTTTGTGATTGCATGTTTAATTGCATGTTGGCAGCCATTATTTCAGCGCTTTCTGATTTAAGTCTTCTAAAATTTTATCAACGCCTTTAGGTGTTAAAAACTCGTGCATGGTGTGATTATTTACGGTCATCAAAGGCGCACCGCCGCAAGCGCCCATGCATTCGCTTTCTTTTAGGCAGAACTTACCATCTGCTGTCACTTCGTTAAACCCTACGCCCAGCTTGGTTTGCAGATGAGTAACGATTGCATCCGCATCGCGCAACATGCACGAAATATTGGTACAAATGTTAATTTTGTATTGGCCAACAGGGGTTAAATCATACATATTGTAAAATGTTGCCACTTCCATCACAGCTATTTCTGGCATGACTAAATAAGCAGCAATCTCAGAAATGCTTTCTTTAGACAACCAACTACGCTCAGTTTGCACGATACGCAGTGCAGACATTACTGCCGCTTGGCGC
>JAYTEL010000189.1:0-6614 GCA_043735225.1 Methylotenera sp.
GCTGGAAAATCCGCTGCGTAACGCTGTTTGGCAAACGGCCGCAGAAGCGCCATGATCTTGGTGCATACACAGTGGAATATGCGGATACTGTTCGATTGCCGCCTCAACCAAGTGCCGTAAAAATGGCTCGCCTGCATATCCGCGCGCGCCCGCCGATGCTTGCAAAATAACTGGGCTATCCACCTCGTTTGCGGCCTGCATAATGGCGTGAATTTGCTCCATATTATTCACGTTAAATGCGGGCAAGCCGTATTGGTACTCAGCCGCGTGATCCAGTAACTGTCGTAATGAAACAAGTGCCATTATTGTTTATCCTGTTGCATTATTTTTATACTTTCTAATAAATCATTCACTTGCATTGATTGCCAACTTTCTAACAATGTTAAGACTTGTGGGTTAAAAATAAATTGCAATGCAAAGCCCATTTATGCCTTAGGTTTTGCTACGAACTTTGCCACAATTAGGTTGTTCTACTTATAAAAGAATCTGTAAATGCAATTAAAAGAAAATTTTCTTAGCGCAATTTCATGCGCTCAATTAACATTATTTTTGTTTTTTATTCCACAGATTTCATCAAAATCTCGGTAGTAACTTTCAATGCGCTCTACTTCGTTTTTAGAACCAATAATAATCGGCGCCCGCTCATGAATGTTGGTTGGCTGCAGCGTTAACACTCGTTCACGGCCTGTCGAACTTGCGCCGCCTGCTTGCTCAATCAACCAGCTCATTGGGTTTAGCTCGTACAACAAGCGTAAGCGCCCTGCTTTTACTGGCACTTTGTTATCTTTTGGGTACAAATAAATACCGCCGCGCATCATTATTCTGTGCACATCAGCCACCATGCTGGCTATCCAACGCATATTAAAATCTTTGCCGCGCACGCCCGTTGTACCCGCTTGACATTCTTCTACATATTGCACAATTGGCGACTCCCAAAAACGCGCATTGCTGGCATTTATGGCAAACTCTTGCGAATCCTCTGACACGCGCATGTTTGCTTGAGTTAGCATAAATTCACTTGTTGATTTGTTAAATGTAAAACATTGCACACCAGCGCCAATCGTCAACACTAAGACTAAAGATGGGCCATAAATGGCGTAGCCCGCAAACATTTGTTCTGCACCTTTTACTAAAAAGTCTGCCGCCTGCGCGTCTATACCAATTGGCGCTTTTAATACTGAAAAAATTGAGCCAACCGCAACATTTACTTCAATATTAGATGAGCCATCTAACGGATCAAACACCGCTAAATAGTTGGGTTTTGTGTTATCTTTTTGCAACAAAATTGCATCGTCCAACTCTTCTGAAACTATGCCTGCAACCGCTTCACAAGCTTGCAAATTGGCGACGAAACAATCATTAGTTAACACATCTAGCTTTGCCTGTTGCTCACCTTGTACATTAGCTTGATTAAGCTTGCCTAGCTGCCCCGCCAATGGCGCCTGTTCAACCATCATAGCAACTTGCTTAATGCTTTGCACAATGGCGTTTATTACCAAAATCAATCGCTGTTCAGCCACGGTTTGATTCAAGTTTTCGCTGAGATAAGTTTTAAGATTTTTTTGCATTTTGCTCGCTAATAAGTTCATGTAAAAGATGCTTGAGGGCTAATTTTTGTTTTTGGCCTGCAAAAAGACATCAATTTATAATGTTTACAGCCTAGTTTGATAGTCTTGTAACTCACAATGTATATTACTCTATTGTGTCTATTTTGCGTTAAGCCAAAGTCTTGCACTTATGTAGGAATATTGCCTACATTCAATTATTATCTTTTGGTTCACACGGCGGCGCTACTAGAAGCTTGCTGCATCTAAAAGTTGGAGTGGGCTTGATTGATTAAACATATTTGACTAAAAAACGATTGTTTGCTTTTTCATCGATAATTTGTATTCTTCTCGGATGCTCAAGTTCAGACAAAGGGAGTGAGTTATCTACCGCAGCCGTTGCTAGGACAATTGCGCTTACTTATACAGTTTTGGGGAAATTCATCGGCATTGCGATGATTGGTGAACAAACCAGCCAGTTTGCCAATGCAATCGTTGCTAAAAGCGGGTTGGTGGTTACAATTTCGTTTCCAAGCGATAAGCCAACTTTGTCTGGCAATACTCTCAAGCTTTCTAATTTAAAATTTGCTGCGGGGGAACGCAATCCCACGCTTGATTCGATTTGCACAGATGGAAGTTTGAGCGGTGTTCACTTGTCTGAATATAAAACTAATTTGAATATTGACAATGTAAATTCAGGTTGAATTAATTTTGTATTTACCAAAGTGACATGCAATATCGTACCTGAAAGTCCAGTTTGTACTTGCGAAACCAACCCAAAAAGTGCGATGTGCCAGTAGTGTTATGAGTTAATGAGTTAATGAGTTAATGAGTCAATGAGTCAATTAATTAGCGATTTAATGAATTAAAGGAGTCAGACTGAGCTAAGCTTGTAGGTTTAATTGTAGGTTTGATTGTAGGTTTGATTGTAGTTTTGCACATAACATCGACCCAGCATTTGCACCTTTTTGAGAGTCCATCTGCTTTGTGCGCCTTGTCCAGCAAGTGATTGTGTTTGGTCATCAAGGCATAGGCGTAAATATCGCATGGATGTTTTAGAGCGGAGTTACCAAACTTACTTAAAAAAAAGCCGTCATCTTTTGCAGCGCCAAACACCTGCTGGCGATTATTGCCGAGAATAATAATGCGTTGAGGGTAACCAATCAGCACAAGCCGAAAAAGGCGAGCCATAACAATCGTTTACTTTTTTTATTGATGAAGTGTGATACTAGTAGCTGATTAAAATGTTATTGATGGGGTCTGAATCCATTAATTTTCTTTGATTTTATCTAATCCTATTGATTTTATTTAACCCATTGTTTTTACTTAACCCCATTTTTTTATTTAACCCAATTGTTTTTATTTAACCCCGTAGATTTTGTTCTGATATTTTCCTCATAATTTTTCAGCTGATTTTTCTTTTTGATTTTTTGATTTTTTGATTTTCCCCCCCTTGTTTTTCATCCTGATTTTTACACCATTGATGTTTTAAAAAGCAATTATTTATTGATAATTTGATGCGTTAAATTACTTGTATTGCAGCATCTCCCGCTTGCATATTGCCAATCACCGCGGCAGCATTAAAGCCATCTGCTTTAAATGCAGCCATTACCGCGTCTGCACATTCTGCAGCACAACTGACCAATAAACCACCACTTGTTTGCGGATCGCAAAGTAGTTTTTGTTGCCAATTTGGCATGTTTTTTGGCAACAAAACGTTATTACCAAAGCTTTCCCAGTTACGATTTGCGGCGCCTGTCATATAACCATCTTGTGCTAATTGCACCGCAAGGTCTATAAAAGGAATATCTGCAAGCTTGAGTTGCGCTTTCAATTGCGAGCCGTGACAAATCTCTAATAAATGTCCTAATAGGCCAAAACCTGTCACATCGGTTAACGCGTGCACACCTTCAATATTGGCCAAAGTAATACCAGTGCGATTAAGTTGCGTTGTTACTTGTAACATTTGCTGGTAACCAACATCGTTTAAGGCATCTTTTTTTAATGCCGCGCTTAAAATACCAATTCCCAGTGGTTTGCTTAAAATGAGTACATCACCCAATTTTGCTTGATTATTACGTTTAATTTTATCTGGATGCACAATGCCGAGCACAACTAAACCGTATATTGGCTCTGGCGAATCGATAGAATGCCCACCAGCAATGGGTATACCTGCATTTTGGCAAACGGCGGCGCCACCCGCTAAAATCTGCTGAATCGTTTGCAAGGGTAATTTATCTACTGGCATGCCAACCACAGCTAGCGCTAAAATGGGTTGTCCGCCCATGGCATAAATATCTGATAACGCATTGGTTGCTGCAATACGCCCAAAATCAAATGCATCATCTACAATTGGCATAAAAAAATCTGTTGTTGCAATAATAGCCTGCGTGTCATTTAAACGATAAACCGCTGCATCGTCACTTGACTCACAACCAACCATTAAGTTTGGAAAAATTCCCATTGGTGGCAAGCCTGATAATATGGATGACAATATTGCAGGCGAAATTTTACAGCCACAACCACCGCCATGTGAAAATTGCGTTAAACGCACATTTTGCAACGTATTATTTTGTGCGGTGTTATTTTGACTTGTATTAATTTGCATATCATTATCTTTCGTTTTGTATTAACTGCTTGGCTGCTTGCTGCAAACTACTGCTATCTAAGCTTGTTAGTTGTACTACTTTAATTGGGTGTTGTTTTTGCGATGATATTGCAGACGAGCGCTGATAGGCTGGGTCGTAGTGTTTAGTGAGTAATTCGCTGACTAATTGCGGCCACTTAGCTTGTTGAGCAAGCTCGCACCAGCCATTAATAACATCGTGACCATGTGTTTCAGCCATTAATAATAATCGCTGGGTTAATAAATCAGGGTTATCTAAAAAGTGTTGGTAATCTTTTATTAAAAACGCAATACGCGTTTGCAGCGGCACTTCTAACGTAAAACATGGCGACACGCGCATTTGCTCTACTAAGCAAGTTGGCAAACTTAATACGCCCACTTTGCGACTTTCAGCTTCAATATATATTGGCCTTGCCGAGTCAAAAGCACTAAGCCCATTATATAGCCGTGATTCAAACATTCTTTGGCTGGGCTGCGGCTGACTAGGCAGCCTGCCAAGTAATGACCCACGATGTTGTGCCAACGCTTCAAGATCTAGCACTTGTGCACCTTGCACAGCCAAAGCATGCAGTAAATGACTTTTACCTGAACCTGTGCTGCCATTGATGACGCAAAATTCAAGATTTTTTGGCACAATATTAAGTGCATCAATAACACTACGCCGATAGGCTTTATAGCCACCCGTGAGTTGGCAGGTGTGCCAACCAATTTGGGCAAGAATGTGTGCCAATGCGCCGCTACGCATACCGCCGCGCCAACAATAAACCATGGGACGCCATGATTTAGGTTTATCGATAAATTGATTTTCTAAGTGTTGGGCAATATTTTTTGCAATTAGCGCAGCGCCAAGTTTTTTTGCCGCAAATGGTGAAACTTGTGTGTACAAAGTGCCAATGCGCACACGCTCTTCATCGTTAAGCACTGGCACACTGATTGCGCCAGCAATATGGTCGTTCAAAAATTCTGCTGGCGAGCGCACATCTAAAATATCGTCAAACGCTTTAAAATCGTGCGAAATATCAATAGGTTTAAAGGTTGTCAGTTTTTGGCCTGCATGGCTATTATTAATTAATTAGCTATTTTAAAAGTACGTTTTTAAAAGCGGTTTAGTAATAAAAATTAAAAAATAAGCCTAGCAACAAAGCCAGCCAATACACCAAAAAAAACAACACCAGCAGCTATAATTAATCGGGTTTTCAAGTTAAAAACGTTACGCAACATGATTAACGATGGCAAACTAATTGCCGGTAGCGTCATCATTAACGCTGCTGCAGGCCCCGCACCCACGCCCAAAACAAACATCGCTTGCACAATTGGCACTTCGCCTGCCGTTGGTATAACAAACAACATGCCCGCCAATGCCATTGCAAATATCCAAATAACGCTTTCATCAGCGCCAAACACAGGAAAAAGCCAAGCCCTTGCAGCGCCTAACAAAAGCACCAACATAATATATTCTGGCAATAACTTAACGGTCATTGATGTGAATTCTTGAGCCCAGGCAAATAATATAGGTTTGTTCTTATTTTCTTGCTGTGAGATGTCTTGCTGCAAAATTTCATTTTGCAACGTGATATTGTCTTCTAGCTGATTCACATCACTTGACTTGGCATATTTTTCTGCTAAATAAGAAATAATCAGCACCATTACAATTGCAAAAACTGCTCTAAACGCGGCCCAGCCCCAGCCAAGCACAAACCCCATAAAAACTAAAGTAGCAGGATTAAGTAAGGGGTTCGATAGCCACCAAGACACAACGCTACCAACAGAAGCCTTATTTTGTCGCATGCCTGCCGCCACTGGTGCAGCGCAGCAGGTACACATCATGCATGGAATCGCCAATAAACCGCCACGAATAATATTTTTAACGCCAAAACAACCCAGCCAGCGACTAACCCATTGCGATGGTATGAGAACCTTAATACCAGAACCTAATAACAAACCCAGTAGCATTGCCTTCCATATCGATTTGCTATACGACATTGCATAGTCAATAGCGGCAGTGAATGACACGGACGGAATAACATGCGCGCTATTATAAATAATAGAATTGCCGATTGAATGATTGGCTTGAGCTTGGAATGCTTTAGCATAATATGGTAGCCATTTAACATAAGTAAAACCTGCAAGAGCCAGCAATAATAAGCAAAACGCTAAAGGATAAATTTGTTTATGGTTATATTTTGATTGCATAAGTTTGTTTTAATAAAGTTTATTTGGTGTTTGGCAACGCGGTGTATGGCAGCGTTGACACAGTTATATCGTTATGATTTTTATAAAAAATTTGTGTCTACATTTATTTAAGTTAGCACGTGTAGCCACCTGTATCTGTGACACTCTCACGCAAAAAGTTCTAACTATTGTTAAATAAGTTTTGCTTTCAAGCTTTTCAAAGCGCATTACGTTACGTAAACCTATTTGCAAGAAAAAAATTAGCTTCACGG
>JAYTEL010000190.1:0-11694 GCA_043735225.1 Methylotenera sp.
ATTAGACGAATTGGCGTCACAGTAAGCGTAACCAACAGAATAATTAATGCCCACAGCCCAGTTGAGCGCTCGACAAACTCAACAGGATTAGCGCCTAAATCATCGTTAAAACCTAGCCACACTAACCGCGCTAGTGGCAGTAAAGCCAAAAGCCATATTGCGCCTTTAATTAAGATAATTTTTTGTTTATTCATGTTTAAATATTGTGGTTTAAATCTTAAAATTGCTGTCATGCAATATTAAGTCTTAAAAGTTTTTGTTTAAATCTAAGCCAGCGTACATTTGCCCTACTTGCTCGGCATAGCCATTAAACATTTTAGTTTTAATGCGCCCAGCGAACAAGCCCGCACCTATTGGCTTTTCAGACGATTGCGTCCAACGCGGATGATCAACCTCAGGATTCACATTGGCATAAAAACCATATTCATTGGGGCCAGATTTTACCCAAGTTGTTAGCGGCATTTTTTCGACAAAGCGAATTTTGACAATGGCTTTTGCGCCTTTAAAGCCGTATTTCCAAGGCGCTACTAATCTAACTGGCGCGCCATTTTGATTCGGTAATACTTCACCATACAATCCAACTGCCAGCAAAGCCAGCGGATTCATCGCTTCATCCATACGCAGGCCTTCGGTATACGGCCAATCAAGCACTGGCGAGCGCACGCCTGGCATGGTGGCGGCATCATTAGCAGAAATAAACTCAATAAACTTTGCATTAGTATTGGGCTGTGCCCATTTTACCAAACTTGCCAATGGTAGCCCCAGCCAAGGAATCACCATTGACCACGCTTCTACACAACGGTGGCGATAAATACGCTCTTCTAACGGCGCCAATTTCATCAAATCTTCAATGCTAATGGTTTTGGCTTTTTTCACTTCGCCTTCAATACTAATTATCCAAGGGCGCGGCTTAAATAGCACCGCTTCAATCGCTGGGTCTGATTTACCGGTGCCAAATTCATAATAATTATTATAGGTAGTTATATCTTCATATTTGGTTAACTTTTCGCCAGCGCCATAAGCTGTTTTTGTATAGCCTGTGATTTTTTGGCGCGGCACGTAAATAGCGCTTGGTTTTGCAATAGGTTTGCCAGCAACGGCAGGTGCATTTGCACGCCCAACCAAACGCCCTGCACCTTCAGTCGCGCCGCCCGCTATTTGCGCCGCCTGCGATTTTGCTGACAATATAGTTGCAGTGCCAGCAATTAACCCAGCGCCCGCCACTTTTATAAATGCGCGCCTATCCTCAAACATTGCGCGCGGCGTAATGTCTGAAGGTTGTATATTGCTAGGATTCGTGGCTGATTTGCTGTTAATAATCATAATTAATGCCTATGGTTGATTGCAAGTGTTAAAAAGTTAGATATAAATTTAAATGTCATACAATTTATGTGAGAAGTCTTTTATATGACTACTCTTAGTTATATGACTACTCTTAGTTATATGACTACTCTTAGTCGCGCAAGGTTTGGCTTCCTTACACTTAAACAAAAATAGAATAACTTAACTAGTTTAAACTTATTTTCTTGCATGATAAATCCAACGCCAATAATGCATATCTCATGCGGTGGTTTAATAGTTGCCGACCGACACTAAACGTTTTTTTATGCCAGTAGTTAGCGATAAGTCTAATATCGCATTAGCGCGAATCTTTGATAATAATTGATTGCAACTGTAACGCGCTAGGTTATCAAACCCGTTAATAATTACGCTAACGCCCAAAAAGTCTTGCAGTGCTAAATTAGCTTGCGCCAATGTTGACTAAAATTAAGAATAACTTTCGAGTTATCTATATTAAAATTTAAACAGTGCAAGGTAACTATTATGAATACATTCAAACGCTAGAAAACTCGCTTACCCGTTTCATATTTTGGTAACAGTCAATATCGTCAAAAACATCATTTATGGTTGACTAACAATTAAATCTAATAAAAACATTTTGCAGCGATACAAAGCATCACTTTCAAATAAAACGAAAGTAGCCACTGTAAGAATTAATTATAATTTAATTATAATTTTTTATAAAACAATATGTTACCGATTAAATCTCATGTAATATCTGTAACACAAATTTTTACTTTATGGTTAATTCAATTTCTTGTGCAAGTGCATTATCTTTAGTGTCTTTTGCAATTGTTTTAGCTTTTTCAACATAAACTTTTGCCGCCGCCGCATCCCCGCTGGCTATCTTGGTTCGCGCCACACCCACATCTGCTTTGGCCTCAAAATAAGCACCACCTTGATCATTACTAAATTTGGCTAGGTTAACAAAAGTTTTTTCTGCATTCACATAATCTTTTGCGGCAATATAAATATCACCAAGCAATAAATTCGCGTTCGCATATTGATTCAGTGTGCCAGCCTTTTTTTGCATATTAACGCCTTTAAGTTGATATTCAATTGCAAGGTCAAATTGGCCCAGCGCACTATAAGTAGCGGCCACACGCTCTAAACTATCCGCGCGTTCATTGTCATTCATTGCAAGCTTTAAGCCCGCCAAATTGCTGCTTAACGCGGCATTTAAATCTTTATTTTGTACCTGCGCTTCGCCCATTAAATTTAGGCTAATGCGCTTATACTTATCGTTTTTTTCAATCGCACAAATGTTGATACTTTTTTCGTAAGCAGCAATCGCCTCTGTATTTTTATTATTGTCTTTATGTAAATTACCTAAAAATAAATAGGCAATAATTTGTTCAAACGCGTCGGTTGTATTGGCGGCGGATGCTTGCAATTCACTCACTGCTTCTACATATTTGCCCTGCGCGCCTAGCGCACGACCTTTGCATTGCAAGCCGTTATGATTTTTAGGTTCTATTTTTAGTAAATCGCTTGCGCTGTTAACCGCTTTATTAAAATCACCTTTATTTAAAGCTGCGTTACACTCACCTAGCTTTTCAGCGGTATCTGCAGTGTTTGCGCTTGCCGATAAAGATAATAAAAACAATGCATTAAGTAATATAATTAATGTAATTTGTGTAAATTTAATAGGTGATTTTGTCATGTTTATAATCTCTTCGTAAGTAATATAATGGTTGCATAAATTTTTAAACTCTTTTAAAAAAGAGTGGTTTGTTTAATATTAATTTCTCACATTCGGACTAGTTTTTTGTAACATTAGTTGCCGTTTACGTCGCGTTATTGTCTGCATTAATAAGTGATAATAATTGTGCTTCATTTATCACCGCTAAGCCTAATTGTTGCGCCTTTTCTAACTTACTGCCTGCATCGCTGCCTGCCACAACATAATATGTTTTCTTAGAAACACTGCCACTTAATCGGCCGCCTGCTGCTTCTATAATAGCTTGACACGCGTCGCGACTCAAATTGGGCAGCGTACCTGTTAATACAAAAGTTTTGTCTTTTAATACGCCTGAAGTTACTTGCTTACCAGCTGTTTCTGGCCAATGCAAGCCCAATTGCTGCATCGATTCAATCACTTGGCGATTATGTGGCTCGCCAAAAAACTGCAAAATTGATTCTGCCACAATCGGCCCAACATCATTCACTTGCAGCAATGCCGAAACTGGCGCATCCAATATTGCTTGCAAGTTGCCAAAATGTGCGCTTAAGTCTTTTGCGGTGGCTTCACCTACATTACGAATGCCCAACGCGTAAATAAATCGCGCCAGCGTAGTAGTTTTGCTTATTTTTAACGCATCAACCATGTTTTGCGCTGACTTCATTGCCATGCGATCCAAATTGGCCAGCGCGGCGACATCTAGCTTGTAAATATCATCTATCGAATGCACTAAATTTGCTTCGACTAATTGATCGGCCAGCTTTTCGCCTAGGCCATCAATATCTAGTGCTTTACGAGAAGCAAAATGTGTAATCGCTTGCTTGCGCTGCGCAGGACAAATCAACCCGCCTGTGCAGCGCGAGACTGCTTCGTCTGCCAATCGAATGATGTGCGAGCCACAATCGGGACAAACGTTAGGCATGACAAATTGACGTGCGTTTACGGGACGATTTTCTAACACAACAGCAACTACTTCTGGAATCACATCGCCTGCCCTGCGCACAATTACCGTGTCGCCAATGTGAATGTCTTTGCGCCTTAAATCGTCTTCGTTATGTAAGGTTGCGTTAGTGACATTAACGCCACCCACAAACACGCTTTTAAGCCGCGCGACAGGCGTGATTGCGCCAGTGCGCCCTACTTGCACAGTAATATCCTCTACAATCGTTGTTGCTTCTTGTGCGGCGTATTTATGCGCAATAGCCCAGCGCGGCGCGCGTGATACAAAGCCCAGCTCGGCTTGCTGCGCAAAGCTATTCACTTTGTAAACCACACCATCAATATCAAATGGCAAGCTAGCGCGCTGTGCGCCAATTTGCGCATAATATTGCAGCAGGCCTTGCGCAGATTGTTTTACTGCACGTAAATCACTCACTGGAAAGCGCAATTCAGCCAAATAACTCATGGCCTGCGCGTGTGATTGCAACAGCGGTGCACCAATCGCTTCATACGGTATAAAACTTCCTAGCCCATAAGCAAAAAAGTGTAATGGGCGAGTAGCAGTTATGGCGGGGTCAAGCTGACGCAGGCTGCCTGCCGCGGCGTTTCGCGGGTTCGCAAATAATTTAGCGCCCAATTTTTCTTGCGTTTGATTTAGTCGCTCAAAATCTTTTTTAAGCATCAATACTTCACCGCGCACTTCCAACAATTTTGGCGGTTTTGCAAAATTCAAACGTGTTGGAATCGCCCGAATTGTGCGCAAATTGTGCGTCACATTTTCGCCTGTATAACCATCGCCGCGCGTTGCGCCTTGGGTAAACAGGCCATTTTCATAAGTAAGCGTAATCGCCAAGCCATCAAATTTTGGCTCAAGCGCATACTCAATTGATTCAATGCCTAATCTTTCGCGAATGCGCTTATCAAATGCCAGTAATTCGTCATCACCAAACGCGTTATTTAAAGACAACATGGCTTGGCGATGCGTGACGCTGTTAAATGCGCTTAAAGCGCTGCCAGCAACGCGCTGCGTAGGTGAATGTGGTGTGATTAACTGCGGGAATTGTTGCTCTAAATCAACCAGTTGGCGATACAAACCATCATATTCACTATCAGAAATATTGGGTGCATCTAAAACATAGTATTGATAATCGTGCTGTGAGATGGCTGTTGCCAGCGCGGTTATTTGTGATTGTGCTGTGGCTAAATCTAACATGCGCTTTAAAATTAACTAAAATTGGACGAAATGAACTAAACAAGAAAATTTTTCAGGCCTTTGGCAATTTTAATTAAACTAACTTAACTAAAAAGCCGCATGCTGGGTGGGCTGCCAGGCATTATGCCGCGCGCAACCATGGTTGCATGAATTATTTTAAGTTGCTGTCTGATTTTTTCGATTTGTAAATCACCCAGCAAGCGTTGATTATCATCAACCAATCGCGCGTTTAAACTACTCGCCATTTTTTGCGCGATTGCAATCATTTGATTAAATACTTGCTCGCAATTACTCACTTTTGGCATTTCTATTTGAAAAGTAACGCTTTTAAGAACATTTGTGCGTAAGTTTTCGGCGGTAAAAGGCTGATTATTACTATCAATTAACACAAATAAAGGCTCGCTTTTGCCATTTTGCAAAAAATGAAATTTGCCGTCCGCCATTAAACTTAAGCCATTTGCCTCTGCTAAGCCTTTAAATTTTGTACCATGAATCGGCGATTCATTTTGCACTATATGCACGCTAATCAATTGATCAACTTCAATACAAAATTGATCTAACTCTGCCGCACGTTGGAATGCATCACCATTCGTTTGCCACTCAACATGCGCGTTTAAGGCCAATCCTGCGTCTTCCACCGCAAATTGAAATTTATTAAGCAAATTTTTGGCAACTGGCCCGCCCCTATCAGCAAGTTGTAAACTGCAAGCCAATTGATTAAAAGCAGCATCACGTGTGCTTTCCTTTAACAAATGCCATTTATCATCTGCATCTAAACCATGCAACATAACCGGTAAACCAATATCAGCTATCGCAATTTTAAGCGGCTGCAAATCTGTTAAAGCCATAGATTTGGTGGCATAAAAAATGGCTGTTAAATCTATTTGCGGATGAATAATACTAGGCAAATGTGCTTGCACGCCTTGCGCTTGTTGATATAAATCGGCTTTAACGATTGATTGTGATGTTGATTCAACTTGCGCATCATCCGCGCTTAAAAAGGACTTTTCTTCTTCATTAAGCGGGGCGAATCGCTGCGCAAAGTTGCTGGATTTGTTTTGAACAGCGCCGTCAGAAAGGCTCGACTCATTTTCAACTGCCAATGTGGGCTCATTGGTAATTGCCTCGGTTGATGTTTCTTTATGCTCTTGCGCTTGTTCTGTTTGAAAGGTGTTGGCCTTTAAAGAAGCCTTTGTTTTATTGCCTACGCCAGTCAACTCTTTTTCTACATAGGCATCGCTGTCAATATAAAAGTCGTCTGTCAGCACATCAGCTTGCGGCACTATAAAATCGCGGCCCACCTCGTCACGCAGCTTGCGCTCTTGCAACCAGTTGTAAACCAGCACGCCCGCGATAATCAGCGCGCCCAAAACAATTAATACTACTTTTAAGTCAGACATACTCACATTTTACTGCTTATTGATGATTTATTGATGATTTATTGAATGAATTTTTGGTTTTAAGTTAACTGGCGTCGCTTAAATTTGCATATTTAACGCAGCTTCAATATCCACATCAACAATGCGCGACACGCCTGATTCTTGCATGGTAACGCCAATCAGTTGCTGCGCCATTTCCATGGTTATTTTATTGTGACTGACAAACAAAAATTGCGTTCTTTCAGACATTTTCTTCACCATATTGCAAAAACGCTCGGTATTACTGTCGTCTAGTGGCGCGTCAACCTCGTCCATTAAACAAAATGGCGCTGGGTTAAGTCTAAATAATGCAAATACCAGCGCAATCGCCGTTAATGCTTTCTCGCCGCCGCTAAGTAATTGAATCGTTGTATTTTTTTTCCCTGGTGGCTGCGCAAACACTTGCAATCCTGTGTCTAAAATCTCGTCGCCAAGTAGCTCTAACCTGGCTTGCCCACCGCCAAACAAAGTGGCGAACAGCTCATTAAAATGCCCATTGACTGTATTGTAAGTATGCATCAATTTTTCGCGTGTTTCGCGGTCAATCTTTTTAATTGCGCCCTCCAATGTTTCAGTTGCTTGGCGCAAATCTAACATTTGGCTATCAAGATAGGTTTTGCGCTCGGTTTCGGTCGCAAGCTCTTGAATAGCTGCCAAATTCACCGCACCTAAGTCGCTAATCTGCAATTGTAGTTGACTCGTTTTACGCACAAAATCGCTGGCTTTTGCGTTGTCGGCTAAATCTTTAGCCAAATCCTGCTCTTTTAAGCCATTTTCAAGCAAACCAGCATGGCATTGCTCAAAATGCAACCTTGCTTCTTGTTCGTTTAATCGGCTTTGCTCTACACCATCACGCATTGGGTGTAATTGCTGCTCTTTTTGCAACCGCACACGTTCTTGATCTTGCAAAATCTGCTCTTGCCCCGCTAAAAAATTACGCGCTGTTGCCAGCGTTGATTCACGCAACTGTTTTACATCAATTGCCGTAGTCAAATTGGTTTTAAGCGTGTCCATCGGCGTGCATTTAATACTGTTTTCAGTGTCTGATTGGCGCTTTAAAAAAGCCTTTTTCTCATCATTATTAACATTAATTTTATTATTTAACTCATTAATATGATTAGTTAATAATTTTTTATTGAAAAAAGCCTCTTGTAGTTTTTTTTCGGCCAATTGAAGAGTATCGCGCGAGGCAGAATACACTTGTTCAGCTTGCAGCTTGTCGGCAAAATCGGCATTTTTTGTGGCTTCTTGCGCGCTTAGTTGCATCTTAATGGTTTGCAGGTTGCTGTTTTTAGCGCTGATATCTAATTCTAACTGCGTGAGTTTTACGTTTGTAATTGCAATATCGGCTTGAATATTTTTTTCGCGTTCAATTGCGACTTGCTGCGCTTGCTGCAATGCAGACAATTCCAGCTGTGATTGATGAAGCGCGCTAGTTGTTAGCCGCAACTGACTATTTTCAAGCTGCTGTTGCTGGCGCGCGGCTTGCAGCTTGGTTTCTGCGTTGCTAAGCGATGCTGAAACTAATTGTAATTGCTGTTGCAACGCAGGGTGATTTTTTTGCAATTGTTCTAACTGATGCTGCCTATCCAGCACGCCGTGCAAGCTCGAACTCTCGCCATGATAGACAACGCTATGCCGACCAAATACATCGCCCGCTTGATTCACCAGCGTTTCGCCAAGTGCAAGCTTATTAATGTGATTTTGTGCAGCATCGCTGGCTTCAAAAGACTTTATATCAAAGATATAGGCGCCTGCCAACCAGTCTTCCAAAATTGGTTTTAAATCTGCATCGCAGTCTTTTATTACGCTAATTAACGGCGTTAAATGTGCGTTTTTAACTGCTTTTGCGCTTTCGACTAATCCTCTGTAACCCAATACCAGTGCGCCTGGCGGGCGACTAGTCAAATCATTTTTGTTGGAAGCTGCTTCATTTGATATTAGGGCATTTAATTTTGCGCCAAGCACCGCTTCTAAGGCCACACTCCAAGTTTCGTCGATTTTAATTTTTTGCCATAAACGTGCACTATTCTCTAAGCCGCGACTTGCCAGCCAATCGGTCAATTTACCTGTTGAATTAAGCGATTGCTGCAATTTTAATAGCGACCGCACTTCCGCCTCTGCCGCGTTGTTAGAACGTTGTGCTTCATTATGTGCTTCACGCAGCTGATTTGTTTCTGCCTGCAAACTGAACTCAATTGCGCGTAATTTTTGTAGTGCATTTTCAATTGCAGCAACGTCTTGCTGAACGGCTTTTAGCGCTGTTTCACGCGTTTTTATTAACGTTAAATCGGGCAAACTCAAGCGTAATAAGTCATTCTCAAAACGCTGTAAACGTTGCCTGTTTTCGTCAATATTTTGCTTTAAATAGTGAATGTTGCTGTTTTCAAGCGCGATGCGCTGACTGGCGTCAGACCAAGCTTGCTGACTTTTTTGTGCAGATTCGTTAGCGGCTTTTAGCAACGCTTCTTTTTGTGGCAGCGTTTGTTTCAGCGTGTTTAAAGCCAATTGCGCTTGCTGTTCATTGGCGCTGGCGCTAACAAACCCAATTTGTTTTTGCGCTAAATCTGCCTGCAAAGCCGCGCTGTTGCTAGCATTGCGGTCTAAAGATTGTCTTAATTGGGTTAACTGCAAAACCATGCGTTCACGCGCTTCTACAGTTTGCTTTAGTTGGTTTTCTAAGTTTGAAACCTCCGCATTCGCTTCGTAATACGCCGCTTGCGCCTTGTTGATGCCTTCAGCTGCCGCATAGTGCACTTGGCGACTTGTCTCTAATTCTGACTCACTTTGACGTAAGCTGGCCATTTGCGCTTCTAGCGCATTAACTAGCTTTTCAACGATTGCTTTGGTTTTTTCCCAATCGCGGCTAGCATCGCGCTTTTTTAGCAGCCATAATTGGCCATCAGCCAGCTTATATGCCGCTTGCAGAGCATGATAGCGCTCGGTAACAACCGCTTGCGATGCTAATTTGACAATTTGTTTTTGCAGCTCGCGACAAATATCTTCAACACGCACCAAATTTTCACGCGTATCGCGCAGGCGTAATTCAGTCTCGCGGCGTCGTTCTTTATATTTGCTAATGCCAGCGGCTTCTTCTAAAAATACCCGCAGCTCTTCAGGTTTAGCCTCTACAATGCGCGAAATGGTGTTTTGACCAATAATTGCATATGCACGGCCACCCAAACCCGTGCCAAGAAATAAATCAGCTACATCGCGCCTGCGCACTGTGCTGTTGTTAATGTAATAAGTAGAGCCTTTTTCACGCTCAATCACCCGTTTAACGCTAATTTCTGCGTATTGACTCCACTCGCCTGCTGCGCTACCCAAGCTATTATCGAAAATCAATTCAACGGATGCACGCGAAATGGACTTTCGATTGCTAGAGCCATTAAATATCACCGCGTCCATCGCGTCAGCGCGCATTTCTTTAGCGCTTGATTCGCCTAACACCCAGCGCACCGATTCCATGACATTGGATTTACCGCAACCATTTGGCCCAACTACGCCCACCCGCTGGCCATGCAGGTTAATGGTGGTAGCATCAACAAAAGATTTGAATCCTGCAAGTTTTAGGTGAGTTAAGCGCAAAAGATTTATATTGATTAGAAGTTTGTATGAATTTTTACGAAGCTTTATGTAATATTACAGTAACGTTTTATAATAGCGCCATTATTTGATATGAATGGAATTATGTCTAGCATCAACTTACACGATAGCGTGACTTTATTGGGCGATTTAAATGCAAAGCCTAGTAAGACGCTCGAAACTTTTCCTAACCCAGCGCCCAATCGCGATTTTCATATTCATATGGAAATCCCAGAATTTACATGTCTGTGCCCCAAAACGGGCCAGCCTGATTTTGCGGTTATTATTTTAGATTACATTGCAGACCAACACTGCGTTGAGCTAAAAAGTTTAAAGCTATACATTGTATCGTTTAGAAATGAAGGCTGCTTTCACGAAGCTGTTACCAACAGAATACTAGATGATTTGGTAGATGCCACGCAGCCACGCTTTATGCGCGTTACCGCAAAGTTTTTTGTGCGTGGCGGCATTTTTACCAATGTAGTCGTCGAACATCGCAAAGCTGGTTGGTATCCGCAAACTCCCGTTGAATTGGCTCAATTTGAATCGCAAAGTAATACGCGCGGCTAATTCACTTTTTTAATAGCGGTTATACAGCTCTCAAACTGATTTTAAAAATAAGTAGCGCAGTTATACGACATAAAAAATAGAAATCATTAAATGTTTTCTAAGTGATACGTTTATTTAATTGACTTTTACACTGCACGTCATTATTATTGCGCCTTCTCAGATTGTTGTAAATTTTATAACTTAATTTGTTAAGGTACGCGGGGGTATAGCTCAGCTGGGAGAGCGCTTGCATGGCATGCAAGAGGTCAGCGGTTCGATCCCGCTTACCTCCACCAAATTAAATTTTTTGTGTATTTGCATTAGCAAAAAAGCGTTAAAGCAATTGGCTAGTTTGTAGTAAAATAAAGATTGATTTAATTAAGTAGTTTTATCGGTTTAAATTCCAAGGTCCCCATCGTCTAGAGGCCTAGGACACCTCCCTTTCACGGAGGCGACCGGGGTTCGAATCCCCGTGGGGACGCCAGTATTACAGGCAATTTCAAGCCTAACACCACAATAAAATCAACAACTTAGTTGTTTTGCATTATCTTAAATTGTACTTAATTATCTAGTTTGGCACAATACATTTACGCCAAAATTGCGTCATTCTCGAGCAAGATAAAACAAGTAAAGACAAGTTAGATAAACTAGTTTCAACAACAAAGCCCACTCTATCACTGAGAGCTTGCGTAAGTGGGTTCAGCAATGCGCTTCACCGCAAAGCGGCACATGGGCGACAGGGTGGTAATGATCGGCACACGCGCCGCCCATTAAAAAAGCCCCATTCGGGGCTTTTTTTTGTTACACCGTTAGACTAATATTCTACTGCCGATTTATTATCATTACGATAATCCCAATTATAAGCAGGGCAAACAGTACCGCCAGCACCATTCAATCCACTCCAGTCACATTTTTTCTCATTTGGAAGTGACGCAACTTCTAATACTGTACCTAACTTACCAGATTCA
>JAYTEL010000191.1:0-2883 GCA_043735225.1 Methylotenera sp.
AGAAAGAGGGTTGGCAATTTCAAAAGAAACCATCTTAATAGATAGCGTTTTTTTCGCTGTACAAAATAGTATCGAAGGCACTTGGATAAACGACCGCGATCAGTTTTTATATCCCAATGATGGCTGGCAAAACGATACACAATTTCAAAGCGATTGCTTTGCTTACACTTTGTTTAGCAATAACATCCAATCTCAGTTTGGCATTAACCATTGGCTACCTTTTACCGAACAAGAAGTAAAAGCTAGGTCAAAGTTTGATAGCAATTTGATGACGCAATTTATACAAGGCAAACTTAAACTAGAAAACCCCACGACCCTTTTTGATACCCAAGAGCAAAGAACAACACCGTTAATATTTTCAGCACAAGCGCAGGCGGTGTTTAACGTGGGTCTTGCGCTTTGGCAATATTATCATCAACAGCCCAACTGTAATGTAAATGCCAGTTTGTACGATATTAGAGAACATTTTCAGGGTAGAAACGCAACAGGCAAAATGAACAATAAAAGCAATGATGCAACCTATATGAGTTTGATTAAAAACTTACGCGAACAGCTAAAACAGCTACAAAAAAACATTGAACCTAAAATTTTTGAATATGGATTTTTAAAATAGAGATCTTTGCACGAACCAAAAACTAGCTAAATATTCTACAAAAATACCCAGTACCGTCATTCTGAGCGTAGCGAAGAATCCAGTAGTATCAATAAGATGCATGGATTCTTCGCTGCGCTCAGAATGACGAATTGAATGTAATTTAGTTTAAAAATAATGCCGTGTAAAAGCCTTAAATAATTTAAAGCTGGTAGGCGTGACTTATCCAAGCCAGCCAGTAAACCAACATAATCATATTTCAAACTGAGATGTTACCTACCCTTTTGCCTAAATCAATTCTACAAATCGCGCTCGACGTTCCGCTAAATCGCACTTTCGATTATTTAAGTGGTGATTTTGCCGCAAAAATTGGTAGCCGCGTTATTGTATCGTTTGCGGGGCGCAGTTTGGTGGGCGTGGTTGTTGGCTTGGCGGAGACTTCAGATTTTCCGATTGAAAAGCTAAAAGCCGTGACGCATGTGTTTGACGATATTGTGTTTAATGCGGAAAACCTAAAGTTGCTTAAATTTTGTGCTGATTATTATCATTATCCACTTGGGCAAGCGTTAATACCCGCCCTGCCCTTGCGTTTGCGGCAGCTTAAGCCCGCAGTTTCGCGTAAAGCGTTTGCCTATGGCCTGGTACCAAATGCAGACATTAGCCAAATTCCTGCTAAAAAAGTGGTTTTGCATCGAATAATCATTGCCCTGCAGGCCGCACCAATGCTAGGGGGTGCAGAACTGGCTTTTATCTCGTCTATTTGGAAAAAAGCGATTTTAGAGCTTAAAGACTTAGGTTTGGTAAGCGAGCATGAAGTCATCGCGGTGAAAGCTTCATTGCCTACTTCTGCGCTTGAGCCAACCTTAAATAACGAGCAAAAATCAATGATTGAGCAAGTGTTAGCACTCACTCACACGTTTAAACCGTGGTTGTTGCATGGCATTACGGGCAGCGGCAAAACTGAGGTTTACATACAAATTTTGCGGCAAATTTTGCAAGAGACGAATATTGATAAAACTGGTGCTCAAGTTTTAGTGCTAGTGCCTGAAATCAACCTCACGCCGCAGTTAGAAGCGCGTTTTAGAAGCCGCTTATCGCAATATCCGCTAGTGACTTTGCACAGCAATTTAAGTGAAAGCGAGCGCTTGCAAAATTGGCTGGCAGCCAGCTCTGGCGCAGCAAAGATTGTGATTGGTACGCGTTTAAGTGTATTTACACCGATGCCAAATTTAAAATTAATTGTGATAGATGAGGAGCATGATGGCAGCTACAAACAGCAAGACGGCATGCGCTACCATGCGCGTGATGTGGCGATGGTGCGCGCCAAGCAACTGAATATTCCGATTGTTTTGGGTAGTGCCACGCCCAGTTTAGAGACTTGGTATAACGCTCAAAAAGGCCAATATGGACTGTTAAGCCTAAAACAGCGCGCAGTAGAAAACGCGCAATTGCCCAATATTTTTTGTATTGATACCGCAAAATCGCCCACTGAAAATGGTTTGTCGCCTATTTTGGTGAAAGCTTTGCGTGATCGCCTGAACCGCGGTGAGCAAAGCTTATTATTCTTAAACCGTCGCGGTTATGCGCCAGTGCTGCATTGCAATGCCTGCCAATGGGCGTCAGCTTGTACACGTTGCAGCGCAAAATTGGTGGTGCATTTAAGCCAAAAACGCCTTAAGTGTCACCATTGCGGCCATGAGCAAAAAATACCTGCGCAATGCCCAAGCTGTGGCAATGCCGATATTCGCCCTGTAGGACAAGCCACGCAGCGGCTAGAGCAAACGCTGCATATGCTGCTGCCAACTGCCAGAATTGCACGCGTTGATCGCGATAGCATGCGTAGTAAAGATGCGCTTACTGATGTGCTTAGCCAAGTACACGCGGGCGAGATTGATATTTTGGTTGGCACACAAATGCTGGCCAAGGGTCATGATTTTCCTAATCTTACTTTAGTCGGCGTGCTGGATACCGATAGCGCGCTGTACAGCCCTGATTTTCGCGCCAGTGAAAAATTATTCGCACAGCTGATGCAAGTGGCTGGCCGCGCGGGTCGAGCAGATAAGGCGGGTGAAGTGCTGATACAAACCGCGTTTCCGCAACATGCTTTATTTAATGCGCTGCGCAGCCAAGATTACGTGGCCTATGCCAACGAATTATTGCTTGAGCGCCAAACCATGCAGTTTCCGCCCGCCCGTTTTTTTGCGCTATTACGGGCAGAAGCCAACGATTTTAGCCAAGTGCAACAATTTTTAGCTAGCGCAGGTAATGCTGCGCGCCAATTATTAACAACC
>JAYTEL010000192.1:0-7161 GCA_043735225.1 Methylotenera sp.
TGGCAAGCGCATAAACAAAACCGCTGCAAACAGCTTGTATATCAAATGCAGGGCAACCAGCAATGCCTAGTTTACGTTGCAACATGGTAGCAACACTTGGAAATATTTTATCGGGGGTGGTGGTGGCAACAATGATTAAATCAATTTTGTCAGCCGTTATGCCAGCTGCATTAATAGCGTTTTTGGCAGCTTCAAGCGCTAAATCGCTGGTAAACTCGCCTTCTGCCGCAATATGCCGCTCGCGAATGCCAGTACGCGTAAAAATCCAGTCGTCTGTGGTATCAACCAGGGTTTCTAACTCTTTATTGCTTAATATTTTTGCAGGCAAATAACTGCCTGTGCCAGCAATTGTTGATACTGTTTTCATGACGCTATTAGTTGACTTGATTGACTTGCTCATTGCGAGTCGCTATCACTATTTGCAACCGTATGCGGCTTAATATGTTCAATTTCTAATTGCTGTGTAATGCGGTGCAAAACGCCGCTGCGCGCCTCTTCTATTGCCACCTGAATGGCATTTAAAAAAGCAACTTTATCGGCCCCGCCATGACTTTTAACCACAATGCCGCGCAAGCCTAAAAAGCTTGCACCATTGTAAAGGCGCGGGTCTAGGCGCTTTTTAAAGGCTTTTAAAACAGGCATTGCGCCAAGCGCCATTATTTTTGTCAGCCAATTCTTTTTAAATTCTTGGGTTAAAAATTTGCCCATCATGTGCGCTAAACCTTCTGTGGTTTTAAGCGCCACATTGCCGACAAATCCATCGCAAACCACCACATCAACCGTGCCTTTAAAAATATCATTGCCTTCTACATTGCCGTAAAAGTTTAAATGACTGGCGCGCAGCAATTCGCCCGCTTGCTTAACTACTTCGTTGCCTTTAATATCTTCAGAGCCGATATTTAATAAGCCAACCGTTGGCGATGGTTTATGCTCAACGCAACTTACCAGCATGGCGCCCATAATGGCAAATTGCAGCAAATGTTCAGCGGTACAATCGGCGTTAGCGCCCAAATCTAGCATGTGCGTATTGCCGTTTTCTGACGGTAAAGTGGAGGCAATCGCAGGCCTATCAATGCCTGGCAACATTTTTAGTACGTAACGTGCAGTAGCCATTAACGCGCCAGTATTTCCAGCGCTAACGCAGGCATTGGCCTCGCCGCTTTTAACTAAATTAATAGCAACACGCATCGATGAATCTTTTTTGTTTTTTAGCGCAGATTGCGGTGATTCATCCATCAACACAACTTCTGAAGCATGATGAATGCGTAAACGGGGGCTTGTTGTTGCTTTGTGCGCTTTTAATTCGGCTTGAATAGCATCTTCTAGCCCCACCAGCACAATATTGAGCTGGTTATCTTTTTTAAGCGCGTCAAGACCAGCGGGTACGGTAACGTGGGGACCGTGATCGCCGCCCATCGCGTCAATTGCAATAGTAATATCCATTAATTTAATTAAATGTAATTATGGCTTAAAAGTCAACGTAAACTTATTTACTGCTAGACGTGCAAACGCCGCGCAGTGCGCGGCGTAAAGTTAACCGTTAGCAAAAGCTTAAACGACCAAGCCTAAATTAATTTAATCAGCCTTGGTCGCTACTACTTTGCGGCCACGGTAGTAGCCTGTAGGGCTAATGTGGTGGCGTAAGTGCGTTTCGCCGGTTGTCGGCTCAACAGCCAGTGCTGGATTAACTAAAAAGTCGTGTGAGCGGTGCATGCCACGTTTAGAAGGTGATTTTTTATTTTGCTGAACTGCCATTTTATTGCTCCATTAATGCTTTGTAAATTAGTACTTATAAAATTAGTACTTATAAAAATTAGTACTTATAAAATAGTGCTAAAAATTTAACCAGCGCATATTTTAATTCAATCGTGACCTAAAGTAAATCAATAACTTAAGATTTATATTCAAGACTTTTTAAGGCTTTTAAGTACTGCAAATGGATTATGCTTTTCGCCGCTTTGCATGCTTTGCTTGTTGCAGCCTGCTGCGTGCACTGGTGCAATTGGCATCGCCAGCAACAATTCATCCTCAACTAAATCGCGCACACTCATCTCAGCATTAATTTCTAACCAGTCAATTTCATCATCAATATCTTCATAATCATCTGTTAGCAAATTACTTAATAAATAGTCAAAATTTAGCTCAATATCTATTAGCATTTCTTCAAGGCAGCGCTGACAAATGACAGGCAAACGACTTTTAACATGCAAATGCAAGCTTGGCTGACGAAAGCGCTTAATATCGCCCGTGAGTGTAAAATTAATGCTCGCTAAATATGCACTATCGCCCGTTAAAGCAAGCGTTTGCGCAAGCCGATTTAGGCTGTTAGGCGCAAAGTTATCAGCAATTTGTTGCAGTTTTTGCGCAAAATCCAAATTATTAATTAAGCAGTTATTTGTCAATATATATCTCATAAAAAAGGTAAAAAGTTGCAGTTTTAATAGACCTAGCTAACGCTTAAAACATGCTTGCATGTTATAATTTTGGCGTTTTTGAGTTAAAGTTGCAGTTAAATCTTAAGCTTTAAATATATAGCGCCATGTTTAAAGCGCCATTAAAGGTAACCTTGTGTTCAAAAAAATTCTAGTCGCTAATCGGGGTGAAATTGCAGTGCGTATTGTACGCGCATGCTCTGAAATGGGCATTAAATCTGTTGCAATTTACGCCGATGCAGATCGCCATGCGCTGCACGTTAAAAAATCGGATGAGTCATATAATTTGGGCGCTGACCCTGTTGCTGGTTATTTAAACGCACATAATATTGTGAACGTAGCGGTGGCGGCGGGCTGCGATGCGCTACATCCTGGTTATGGTTTTTTATCTGAGAATCCTGATCTGGCGGACATTTGCGCGCGGCGCGGCATTAAGTTTATTGGGCCAAATGCGGCGGTTATTCGTCAAATGGGCGATAAAATTGAGGCACGCAAGGCCATGACTGGCGCTGGTATTCCTTGCACCCCTGGCTCTGACGGCAACTTGGCTGATTTAAACGAGGCCATCAAATTGGCGGCTAAAATTGGTTATCCTGTCATGCTAAAAGCCACTAACGGCGGCGGCGGGCGTGGTATTAGGCGCTGCGATTCTGAAAAAGATTTGCTCACTAATTACGACCGCGTCATTAGTGAGGCCAGCAAAGCATTTGGCAAACCTGAAGTATTTTTAGAAAAATGTGTTGTACATCCTCGCCATATTGAAGTGCAAGTAATGGCCGATAGCCTTGGCAATGTCATTCACTTGTTTGAGCGCGATTGTTCGATTCAACGTCGCAATCAAAAATTAATAGAAATTGCGCCCTCCCCCCAATTAAGCCAAGCGCAGCGCGATTATATTGGCGGCCTTGCCGTAAAAGCAGCCAAAGCTGTTAATTACGAAAACGCGGGTACGGTGGAGTTTTTGCTCGATCAAAACAATAATTTTTACTTTATGGAAATGAACACGCGCTTGCAAGTGGAACACACTGTAACCGAGACGATAACTGGCGTGGATATTGTGCAAGAGCAAATTCGCATCGCTTATGGCTTGCCGCTGCAATACAAGCAAAATGAGATTACCTTTCGCGGTTTTGCGATGGAATATCGCATTAATGCAGAAGACCCAAAAAATGACTTTTTGCCAAGTTTTGGCAAAATTACGCGTTACTATTCACCAGGTGGCCCAGGCGTGCGCATGGATGCGGCCATTTATACGGGTTATGTGATTCCACCCTATTACGATTCGATGTGTGCCAAGCTAACGGTTTGGGCGCTAGATTGGCCAAGTGTGGTAGAGCGCGGCCGCCGCGCACTGGGTGACATGGAAGTGTACGGCGTTAAAACCACCATTCCGTATTATAAAGAAATTATGAAACACCCCGATTTTAGAAATGCAAACTTTAATACGAGCTTTGTAGAACTACATCCAGAGCTTACCAATTACGCAACAGAGCTGCCACCAGAATTAATTGCAGCGGCAATATCGGCGGCGATTGCAGCGCATGAAGGAATATAAGTTAGGTCTTTAATATTATGAGCAAAATACACATTACAGAACTGGTTTTACGCGACGGTCATCAATCGATGATTGCAACAAGGCTGCGCACCGATGACATGCTGCCAATATGCAATAAATTAGATGCTATCGGTTTTTGGTCGATTGAAGCGTGGGGCGGCGCAACCTTTGATGCTTGCGTGCGGTTTCTTAAAGAAGATCCGTGGGAGCGCCTAGCCAAGCTACGCAAAGCACTGCCAAACAGCCAAATTAACATGCTGCTGCGCGGCCAAAATTTGCTAGGCTATCGTCATTATTCCGATGATGTCGTACATGCATTTGTGCAAAAATCTGCTGATAACGGCGTTGATGTATTTCGTATTTTCGATGCGCTTAACGATGTACGCAATTTGCGCGAAGCCATTATTGCGGTAAAAAAAGTAAAAAAACACGCCATTGGCACGCTGTCTTATACCACCAGCCCAGTGCACGACAACGCTTATTTTGTATGCATGGCCAAACAGTTAGAAGAAATGGGTGCTGACAGCATCGGTATTAAAGATATGGCTGGCTTGCTTACGCCGCAAGTGGCGGGCGAATTAGTAAAATCGCTTAAAGCAGCCGTTAGTTTACCGATTCATGTGCATAGTCATGCGACATCTGGTTTAGCAAGCATGGTAATGCTAAAAAGCGTTGAAAATGGCGCTAGCATTATTGATACCTGCAACTCGTCTTTTGCCGAAGGCGCCAGTCACCCTTCTACCGAAAGCATCGTTGCGGCCTTGCAAGGCACGCCGTTTGATACAGGCATTAACTTGGCTAAGCTGCAAGAAATCACTGCGTATTTTCGCGAGGTGCGCAAAAAATATTGGCAATATGAAAGTGAATTTACCGGCGTTGATACCCGCGTTTTAGTGAATCAAGTGCCTGGCGGCATGATTTCCAACTTATCGAATCAGTTAAAAGAGCAAAATGCGCTAGATAAAATGGATGCGGTTTTGCTTGAGATTCCCCGGGTGCGTGAAGATTTAGGTTACCCGCCACTTGTTACGCCTACCTCGCAAATTGTTGGCACGCAGGCTGTCTTAAATGTAATGACTGGCGCGCGTTATAAATCAGTGACTAACGAAGTAAAAAACTATTTTTTAGGCCAATACGGCCAATCGCCTGCACCCGTTAATGCACAAGTAAAACAACAAGCGGTGGGTGATGCCACCGTTATCACTTGCCGCCCAGCAGATTTGTTAGAGCCAGAAATGGCGAAATTACAAAATGAGGCAGAACGTTTTGCACATAGTGAGGAAGACGTACTCACCTACGCGATGTTCCCCGATATTGGCAAAACCTTTTTGCAAGAACGCAATGCTGGCAGTTTAAAACCTGAAGCTTTGTTGAGTAAAGAAGCGGCTAATACCAGCGCTGCACGCTTTGCGCCTAATGAATTTAAAGTAACCCTGCACGGCGAAACTTTTCATATTAAACTCACCGGCAGTGGCCATGCAGGCGAAGAAAAGCGCCCATTTTATGTGTCAGTTGATGGCGTTGCCGAAGAAGTAGTGGTAGAAACCTTAGATGAAATTGAAGTGTTTGCCAATGGCATGAGCACTGGCAATAAAAGTAACGGCAAGAAAAAAACATTAGCCGCATCCAGCGGCCGCCCGCGCCCATCACATTCGGGTTGCGTTACCACCGCCATGCCAGGCACTATAGTTGCAATTAAGGTAAAAATTGGCGATAAAGTGAAAGCGGGCGATGGTGTGCTGGTGATTGAAGCCATGAAAATGGAAAATGAAATTCAAGCCGCAACCACAGGTACCGTAGTTGCTGTGCATGTGTTAAAGGGTGATTCTGTTACGCCAGATGAATCATTGCTTGAAATTCAACCGGATTGATTGGGTGTATTAAACAAAAAAGCCGACTGTAATCACTGTCGGCTTTTTGCTTTAACAGTTTCTACGTCATCACTATTTAAATTAAGATTATTTGCTTTAATATACCACCATGAAACAAACTTTAATTTTAGCGTCATCATCGAAATATAGGCGCGAGTTGCTGCACAAGCTGCAAATTCCATTTAATTCGGTATCACCCAAAGTAGATGAAACCGCGCAAATAAACGAAAAGCCGCACGAAACTGCATTAAGATTAGCGCAAGATAAAGCTAAAAAAATTGGCAAAAAACATCCGCATGCGCTAGTGATTGGTTGCGATCAAGTGGCAACGTTAGACGGTGTAGAGCTAGGCAAGCCTGGTAATCACCAAAATGCCACCAAACAGCTACAAATGATGCGCGGCCGTGAAGTGACATTTCACAGCGCGCTATGTTTATATAATGCTGCCACAGGCAATATGCAGGCCGAAGTTGTACCTTATTTGGTGCGCTTTCGTCAGCTGTCTGATGCACAAATTGACAGTTACTTAACTAAAGAACAGCCTTATCACTGCGCAGGTAGCGCCAAATCAGAAGGCCTAGGCATTACTTTAATCGAGCGCATGATTGGCGAAGACCCAAACGCTCTGATTGGCTTGCCATTAATTAAACTCATCACTATGCTGCAAAATGAGGGCGTACACATTCTGTAAACGTGTCAACGCAAAATAAGTATTGCCGTTTTAAAATCATTGTAATTCATTGGGAGTTTTATCATGTTTAAGCTTCGCGCGGTCAGCTTCGCTATTACGTCTTTATTATCTTTAGGCGTTTTTGCCGCCGTGGACAATAATCAAAATACCGCATTAACCGAATCTCGCAGCACGTTAGATGATCAACAAAGTGTTGCCGTGACGATTTATAACGGCGATTTAGCGCTGGTAAAAGACACGCGCAAAGTGAAAATTAAAATAGGTTTAAATGCGCTGGCACTGCGCGATGTAAGCGCGCAAATTCGCCCCGAAACGGCGCTGCTGCGCAGTATTAATGCGCCTGGCAGTTTAACCTTGCTAGAGCAAAATTTTGATTTTGATTTGCTTACGCCAGAAAAATTACTCGAAAAATATGTGGGCAAAACAGTCAGCTTGGTTAAGACAAATCCCGCAACTGGCGTAGAAACGACTGAGCAAGCCACCGTGCTAGCGGCCAACAACGGCGTGGTGTTAAGAGTAGGCAACCGCATAGAAACAGGTGTGCCACTGGGGCGAATTGTGTACGACAACGTGCCAGCAAACTTGCGTGATCGCCCCACGCTAGTCACGCAA
>JAYTEL010000193.1:0-7221 GCA_043735225.1 Methylotenera sp.
TTATCAGCGATGCGGTTTCTGATGTTGATATGCAATTGCGTTTGGCGGCAAAATCTAACGCAGTAGCATGCGCTGCTGATATTTGCCTGCAAAACCAAGCATTTGATATGCGGGTGCAACAGCTTGGTTTGCAATTAAGCGACGCTGCTAATGCGCAATACCCCACTTTAAAAAAACGCGTACCAAACTTTGTGTTTAATGTGGCTGATAAAAAAGAGGCAGGCAGCGCATCTAACGCCCGCGGCAAAGTGATTATTTTTCGCGGCTTACAAGCGTTTGCGCTATCAGATGATGCGTTAAGATTTGTAATGGCGCGCGAAATGGCGCACGTCATTGGCAAGCACCACAATAAAAACACGTCTACTAAGCTAATTATTTCGGCATTGGCGACCATATTGTTCCCTGCTGTTGGCATTATTGGCGCATCGTCTGCCGCCACGCAAGCCACCACAGCAACAACTTTGCTCACCAGCGCGGCTTCTACTGCTACTTCACTACTGGGCAGCGAAGTAGCTTTAGCCAAAATGAAGCCCAGCCAATTGCTTGAGGCAGATGAAATTGCGTTAAAAGTACTAAATCAACTCACTGTAAATACAGCAATAAATACACTAGAGTGGAATTTGCGTGAGTCTGCCAGCGTGCTGCAATTAGATGAAGCACAATTATCAGCAAATTCAGCAAATAATAATTGGCTGCAAGATTTACAAACCAGCCAACAATACTTGCAACGATTGGTCAATTTAGAAGATAACGCAGTTGCTTTGCTTAAAACAGACACATTGCAATTAGAGATAGCTGAAACAGAGCTAATTAACAATAATCATGCTAACAAAGAACATGTTGTGAGTAGTTTGCCCAAAGAGGGTAGTAACAACATTGAAGACGCAAAATAAACCTTTACAAAACCTCCCGCATTTAGTTTTAAACAACATGTAAGGCAGCGCAATCTCTCGCGACTAAACTTTGTAACTAGAAATAGTGAGGTTTAGTTACTCGTCGGCCTTAGGCCTAAATATCAACAAAATCTCGAGAGGAATTAACATGTCAATTCAAACAACTGCATTAAATAAAAATACATTTAGTAAAGGCGCATTTTTAGCAATGGGCGCGGCAGCCCTTATTCTATCTGGCTGTGCAACAGGTAAAACCATGGATAAAATGGACAAAAGCGCATCTGGCGAAATGGTACATTGCGCGGGTGTAAACGCATGCAAAGGCACTAGCGATTGCAAAACAGCTGAAAATGCTTGCAAAGGCCAAAATGCATGTAAAGGCCACGGCTTTTTGGGCATGACAGCGGATGAATGCAGTGCTAAACACGGTACTATAATTTAATAAGTGGATTTCAATAATAGGAATTTAATAATAGGAATTAAATTTCTAGCCTGTTTTGCAATATAAAAAGCATGCCAATTGTAGTTATTAGCATGCTTTCCCAGTCAATCTTTTAGGCAGACGCAATGTCACTTTTACCGCCATTAGCGCAATCATTATCGCAACAAATGCCATCAAAAACATCGCCGCACTTGGGCTTTGGCTTAGGGTTACGTACCGGGCATTACCATCCAATATTAGCTACTAGGCCGAAGGTTGATTGGTTTGAGGTATTAAGCGAAAATTATATGGTGCCAGGCGGTAAGCCGTTGTATTTTTTAGAGCGCATTCGCGCCGAATATCCAGTAGTCATGCACGGCGTTTCTTTGTCTATTGGCTCTACCACGCCGTTTGACGCCATTTATCTGCGCGATTTACGCAAACTGGCCGACCGTATTCAACCTGCTTGGATATCCGATCATCTGTGCTTGACAGGCGTGCATGGTCAAAATATTCACGATTTATTACCGCTGCCCTACACCATTGAGACCGCCAAACACGTCGCCGAGCGCGTCGGTATTGTGCAAGATTATCTAGGCCGCCAAATTTTGCTAGAAAACGTATCCAGTTACGCCAGCTATGTCGATTCGACCATGACGGAATGGGAATTTATAAACGAAGTTGCCGAGCGCGCTGATTGCTTGTTGCTGCTAGACGTGAATAATATTTATGTCAGCAGCTATAACCACAATTTTGACGCCAAAGCCTTTATCGACGGCGTTCCCGCCAAACGCATCCAACAAATTCATTTAGCGGGTCACCAAAATAATGGCGACTATATTATCGATACCCACGATACGCCCGTTATCGACCACGTGTGGGATTTATACGCATACGCGATTTCGCGGCTTGGTCAAGTTTCTACCATGATAGAGCGCGATGACAAAATACCTGAGTTGGAAGTGTTAGTGGCAGAGCTAGACAAAGCTAGGAATATTGCCCAAAATATGATAGCACCACCTCTAGCATCCATGCGGTTTACAGAGCATATAACATGAGTCATCTAGCGCAATTACAAAGCGATTTTCAAGCCTGTTTGTTTGATGATATGAAAGGAGCAGCGTTCAAAAAAACAAATCATCAATGACAAAAAAGTTGGCGCACAAAAACGCCTCGGCATTTATTACGACGCTTATCGCTTACGCATTATTGAGGCGCTTGCAAACGCTTACCCTAATTTAAAAAAATTACTTGGTGACGATTTATTTGACAGCAGCGCGCGCAGTTATATAGATTTATACCCGTCAACTTATCGCAATATGCGCTGGGTGGGCGATAAAATGAGCGCGCATTTAAAAAAAACCTTAACAAAACACCCAATTGCGGCCGAGATGGCAACATTTGAATGGGCGCTTGGGCTGGCGTTTGATGCAGAAGATGCGCCAGTATTAAGCTTGCAAGATTTAGCGGCAATTCCGCCAGAAAATTGGGCAGATTTGCGCTTTAATTTGCACCCATCGGCGCAGTTGCTCGCCTTTAAATGGAATGTGCTAACAGTGTGGCAAGCGCTGGATGTAGATGAAGCCGTGCCAAAATTTAAAAAAATCAACAAACCTTGCTTGGTTTGGCGGCAAAATATGGGCTCGTATTTTCGCACAATTACCGAAGCCGAACTACAGGCGTTTCATTGGGTGATTGCAGGCGCTAGCTTTGGCGAGCTGTGTGAAAATCTGCAAGAAAATGGTGATGCCCAAAATGCGACTATACAAGCCGCGCAGTATTTATCGGCTTGGTTAGAAAGTGGGCTTTTAAGTAACATTTAGACGAAATAAGTATCATGTAGATAAATGTAAGTAATTGTTACATAAAACGACCAAATGGCAGTACAAGAATTTTCCTGTGCCTAACTTTGGAGATTTAAAATGACTAAAACTTTTGCATCAATAATTACCTTAAGCATTGCATTATTCGCATTATCTGGCTGTGCTAGCAGCGGCAGCAAAGAAGAAATGATGAAAAAAGAAGAAATGATGAAAAAAGAAATGGAAATGAAAAAATAATTATTCACAATACTTCAAAATAAAATGCCAAGCAGAATAAGCTTGGCATTTTTTTTATTGGTTTTACAGGTGCAAAAGCTATTTAAAAAACAGTTTTATTAATGCCGGGCAAGCCGTGTGTTTGCTGGCTTTCGCGCATGAATAAGCAGTTTTCACGTGCAAATAACCAACTTAGTTGGTATATTTCACGGGCAAGCCAAATACTGGCTTAGCTGGTATATTCTGCGGTTATGCCAAAGACTGGTACCGAGGATGTTTTTTTAAATATTTAACCGCTTAAGGCAATTAACTTTTGCAAAAAGGCAGCGCTAAGCTCTGTAAAATCTCACCCGTTTGACTGTTTTGCACAAACACCACCGCGCCGCCATCACGCGTTTTCCACTCGGGTTTTAGCGTAAAACTTTTGCTGAACGTGTTTTGATTGCTGTTTTGATTGCTGTTTTGATTGCTCATCTGATACGCGCCAAAAAACTCGCGCACCACATAATCGTGCTTTAAGGTGCTGCCGCTATTTTCGCCAGCTTTAACTTGGCTGACTAATTTATTTTCGTAAATCGCAATAAATATATCACTATTTTTTGCATCTGCTGGCTTAACCGCTTGTGCGCTGGTTTGCAAGGTAATATCGCCATTGGCTTCAATCACCGTGTTAAGCGTTAAATTGGCGCGCGATGCCAATTTTTGATTTTTCTCAACGCTTTCATTCAAACGCGAATTATCCCAGCCTTTAAAATCGCGGCCGTTCATCACAAATTGCGGCGTATAAACAAAGCCTGCGCCGCCAAAAGCCGCCGTTTTGCGTTGACGGTCTGAATATTCAGCTTTACTAAATTCATCTTTCCAACCAATGTAATCCCAATAATCCACATGAAACGCCAAGGGCGTAAATTTACTCGTATCTGGCTTTAAACCGCCTAACCACTTGTCGGCAGGCGGGCAGCTGCTGCAACCTTCTGAAGTGTAAAGCTCTAGCAAAGGCACCGTGACAAGCCCGCTTTTGGCGCTACATTCGGCCGCAATAGCGGGTTGAATAGCGAGATTGATTATGCTGAAAACAAATAGGACTTTGGTGGCAAGGCGCATGATGAAACTCCTGTTTGGGGGCAATAAGAGTTAGTCGATGAGATTGCGAAAACCTTACAAAAAATCACAACACCGTCATAAAGAGCGTCGCGAAAAATCCATTACTAATTAACAAACAACTAGATTCAGAATGACGAGTTTACGTAAGCCCCTTCCCCCAAGCAGGGGGTGCCAGTTCTTGGTATCACTGTGGAATATACCAACTAAAGTTGGTTATTCACACCCGAAAGGCTGGGAAGGGGGTAGAAAGTTTCGTAATAAAGTAACATTTACCCCCACCCTAACCCTCCCCCTTAAATGGGGAGGGAATTACTACAGCGCCTTCCCGTTCTCTTTAATTTCATTCCACGGTGCCACTTTAAACAACAACAACATGCCAGGAATCGCCAATATAAAGCACAAAATAAAGAACCTAAACCAGCCCAAATTTTCCACCATATAACCCGTCGCCGCATTGGCAAAGGTGCGCGGCACGGCGGCTAAGCTGGTAAAAAGTGCAAACTGTGTGGCGGTATAAAGCGGGTGCGTGGTGTGCGCAATATAAGCCACAAAGGCCGCTGTGCCTAGGCCTACGCCAAACGCTTCAATACCAATCACAATACCCAGCCACAATAAACTGTGTCCAACCGTGGCTAAATAAGCAAAGCCTAAAATTGCAATCATCTGCACAAAACCAAAAATCCACAGCGCGCGATTAATACCCAGCTTAAACATCCATACGCCGCCCAATAAACCACCAATCACGCTTGGCCATAAACCTGCGTTCTTAGCAATAAGCCCAATCTCGGTTTTGCTAAAACCCATGTCTAAATAAAACGGCGTTGCCAGCGCGGTTGCCATGCTGTCGCCCAATTTATATAAGAAAATAAACGCTAAAATCAGCAGCGCAGTTTGTACGCCGTTGCGATGAATAAATTCGTTGAAAGGCTCTACCACAGCGGCTTTCAGCGTTTTTGGGCGGCCTTCTTTGAGCGCGGGTTCTTTTACAAAAATCGTCATCAAAATACCAGGAATCATAAATAACGCAGTAATAATAAATACGCTGCTCCATGCCATGTGGTCAGCCAAAATAAGCGACAGCGAACCTGGAATTAAGCCCGCAATTTTGTAAGCATTAACGTGCACTGCGTTGCCTAGTCCAAGTTCGGCGTCTATTAACAATTCACGGCGATACGCGTCTAAAACAATATCTTGGCTGGCACTAAAAAAAGCAACCACGGTGGCCAAATAAGCGATCGTCCAAATATCTAATTGTGGGTTAAATGCGCCAAAAGCGGGGATAGAAATTAGTAGCAAAATTTGCGAAATAATCAGCCAGCCGCGTCTTCGGCCTAATGGCGGAATATAGCGATCAAAAAATGGTGCCCACAAAAACTTCCAAGTAAACGGTAGATTAATCAATGCGAATAAACCGATTGCTTTTAAGTTAACGCCCTCACTACGCAACCAAGCAGGCAATAAACTAATTAGAATATACAACGGCAAACCCGAGCTAAAGCCCGTAAAAATGCAGATTAGCATTTTTTTGGTGAACAGCGATTGCCAGATGGTTGTGTTGTTATGCATTATTTGCCTACCAAACTTTGTAAGTTAGATAGACCATTGCAAGGGCACCAAAAACAAAACTCGCGAACCCAATTTGTTTGGTTATTTTAGATTCAAATATACTTTTTTCGAGTCTTTTGTTAGATCCTTCTAAAAATTGAAGGTCAGCTAGAATTTCGCTGCGCTCACTCTCACTTAGTCCATCAAGCTGATTTACTTCATTCTTAAGACTTTCAATTTTTGAAGTCATATTTCAACCAGCTTTCAATCTGTACATCGCTAAATTACCCAATAAATTAGGCATAAAACTCACTTCATTGCCTTCGGTAATTACTTTGCGCTCTATCACACTAATTTTGTGATTTTTACAAAATTGATCAAAGTCATTAATCGTGCATAAATGCACATTTGGCGTATCAAACCACTGATAAGGCAAGTCTTTTGATACGGGCATATGGCCACCACCAGCAATTTGCAATCGATTGCGCCAATATCCAAAATTGGGGAAAGTAACGATTATTTCACGCCCAACGCGCAGCATTTCTTGCACAATCTCTTCGGTATTATGCATGGCTTGTAAGGTTTGCGATAGGATTACCGTGTCGAACGATTGGTCTTCAAAGCCCGATAAACCTGCCTCTAAATCCATTTGAATCACGTTGGTGCCGTTTTGCATGCAGGCCATCCAGTTGGCATCATCTTTTTCTACGCCGTAGCCTTTCACCTCAAGCGAGCCGCGTAAGAACTTTAATAATGTGCCATCGCCGCAACCTAAGTCTAGCACTTTGCTGCCAAATCCGACCCAGCCTGCGATAATGGCAAAATCTTGACGGTATTTTGTTAAATTATTAACTAAATTTGTAAAATTTACATTATTTTGCATTTTTAAGTCTTTTTAGACCTCAATTTTTTGTAAATAAGCACACAAAATATTGTGATAATGCGCGTCTGGCATCAAAAATGCATCATGCCCATGCGCGGCGGTGACTTCGGCGTAGCTTACTGTCAGCTCGTTATCTAGCAACGCTTTTACAATCTCTCGCGAGCGGGCGGGTGAAAAGCGCCAATCGCTAGTGAATGAAAGCACTAAAAATTCGGCCGTCACTTGACTAAAAGCCTCACTTAAATCGCCACCAAATGTCAACGCAGGATCATAATAATCTAGCGCACGCGTCATGCGTAAATAAGTATTAGCATCAAACTCGCCTGCGAATTTATC
>JAYTEL010000194.1:0-4243 GCA_043735225.1 Methylotenera sp.
CGATCGTAAACCACCGCAATAATGCCCAATAATATTAGCATTAATATGATGTAATCTTGATTGAGATAACCGACATAAAGCTTAGCAAAAAAGTAAGCTACCCCTACAATAATTAAGCCATCTAGCAGGGGTTGAACAAGCGTAACAACGCTTTTTCTGCGTTGCAGTAAAGATTTACTATTATGTTTGATGACCATGATGCACTAAATTAAATATCTAAATTGATTTGGCGGGTGCAAACTTTGCTGCGGCTTGTGCGCGACATGAAACATCTAGCTTTTGAAAAATACGCTTAAGGTGATTTTTAACGGTATTCGGACTAATGCTTAGAATAATGCCTATTTCAAAGTTTGTTTTACCGGTTTTAACCCAGTGCAAAATCTCATGTTCACGATCACTTAATCCGCCCAAATTTAAGTCTTCTACAATCTCTATTTCAATGGTTGAATTTTCAATATACTCAACGCGGCGTAGTGCAGCATCAACATGTGGCATTAACAACCCTAATACAGAATGTTGCACTTGAAATTCGCGCGCTCTATCAAAAAACACATAGATACAATCATTTTTGCCGCGCGTATCTTTTACACCATACACTAATAAAGAATTCATGTTGACCAATTTGCTGGTAAATTGTGTGGGAGATTGTGCATTAATACCTTCAGCATCAAAAAAATTAATGCGAAACCACCTTTTCCCGTTATCAACCCAGCGCTGATGTAAATTGGACATTAAATAAGCAAAAACGCCTGGCGCATCGATTAATTTTTGTGTACGAATATCCTCAATATTTGAGGACACGTCAAAATTAAGGTCGCCAGAAGAAAAATCGCCCCACGCTGCAACTAACACGTCGTGCGGCAATAGTTTGTTGACACTCCCTTGCAGCCATTTAAAAAAATCGACATGCTTTTGTACCGTGAATGATTTTTGAATTACTTCAAAAATTTGTTCCCAATTTTGATTGGTAGTATTGTCCGCTAACACAGAATGCTCCTCAAGATAATCTTCTACTGAATGAGGGTACAGTTGCATGTTTGATACCATCTTTTATTATTATATAAATTGTTTGTAATCAATAGTTTACAATGTTAACTTAACTATCGATACTTAAAATAATGATTAAAAACTATCACTACTGTCATTTTATTGACAATGATTTCTTGATTGTCTTTACAAAATTTTAATGCTAATTAATTATTATGTAGCGCATATATTGCAGGCAAATTACGCCACCAATAATTCACATCCATGCCACAACCAAACACATAACGGTTTGGCAGCGTTAGCTCAACGTAATCGGCGCAGATTGGTTTGATTTTATTGATTATTTTGTCTGCTAATACTGCAGTTTTCACATCAACTGCGCCCAACAAATAACACTCATCAACAATCGCTTTAAGGGTGATGCCTTCATCCAGAATATCGTCTAAAATCAGCACTTCTCTGCCCACAACTTCATCTGTAGGTTTAACTTTCCACTCAATAATATTACCACTTAATTGGCCATAATAGCGTGTTGCATGCACGTAGTTAAGTGTTAAAGGAAACAACAGCTTAGGCAATAGTTGGCCAGTAAAATACAATGCACCAGTCATTACAGAAAGAACAACAGGTTGCTTATTGGCATAGTCATGATTTAGTTTGCCAGCGATTACTGCAATCGCTTGAGATACGGCATGTTCAGAGTGAATTAGCTCTGCTTGTTTTAAATATTGAATAGGGTCTGGCGTCGACATGTTAGCCTTTAGCATACCATTCAGTTTTACGTGATATTAAATTTTAATTGACGCGAGCCTATCGTGTAAATAACGCGCAAAATCGGCTGCAATTTCTGGGTGTTGTAGCGCAAATTCGACATTGGCTTTCATAAAGCCAAGTTTGCTGCCACAATCAAAACGTGTGCCAGTAAAACGATATGCCAGCACTTTTTCTAATTTTAATAAATCAGAAATACCATCAGTCAACTGAATCTCGCCGCCTTTGCCTGGCTTTACTTTTTCTAAACAATTAAAAATGGTTGGCGTTAAAATATAACGCCCAACTACCGCTAAATTTGACGGGGCATCAGCTGGTTTTGGCTTTTCGACAATGCTATTTAATTGCAATAGGTTTTCGTCAATTTTAAACGCATCTACAATGCCATAACTGGCTGTTTCGGCTGGCAATACGTCCTCTACACCTAAAATTGAGCATTGCTGTTGTACAAATGCTTCTGCCATTTGTAACATGGCAGGTTTTTTGGCGTCAATTAAATCATCTGCCAGAATCACCGAAAACGGCGAATCGCCCACCACAGGTTTAGCACACAATACTGCATGCCCTAAGCCGAGTGCTTTGGGCTGGCGAATATAAATGCACGATACGTGTGATGGCAAAATGCCGCGCAACAATTCAAGTATTTGCTTTTTGCCACTGGCTTCTAGTGCTGCTTCTAACTCACTTGCATCATCAAAATGATCTTCAATAGAGCGTTTATTACGCCCAGTAATAAATATAAGCTCGGTGGCGCCTGCCGCAATTGCTTCTTCTGCCGCGTACTGAATTAGCGGCTTGTCAACCACAGGTAGCATTTCTTTTGGGCTAGCTTTAGTGGCTGGCAAAAAGCGTGTGCCAAGACCAGCTACTGGAAAAACTGCTTTTGTAATCGGTTTCATCTATGTTTAGCTTCTATAGTTGTTAAATGACGTAGAGTAAAATTATTCTCTATTGTAGTTGCAAAATTGTGGCACTAGCATATTTATCGTAAAAAACTGCAAGTCAGTTTACAATTTAATGCAAAGTAATTGATGGCGTTATTGTTCCTAGTGCGGGTTCTGCTATTGGTAATGGCACACTTTCTACGTATTCTTCTACCCAAAAAGCCAGTTGTTTTTTTATTGCTGCTTCATCTGTTAAGGCGCAAGATTCAACCCAATTTAATAACTTTTTAAGCCAAGCCGCGTCGGCTTTTCTGGCGATTGCTATACGCAGCTTTGGATGCGGCGTTGCTTGCGTTAATTCATCGTCTGCTAGTAATTCCTCATACAGCTTTTCACCAGGTCGCAAACCAGTATATTGAATTTTAATTTCATCATGATGAAAGCCCGATAGCCGAATCATGTCTTTAGCTAGCTCGGCAATTTTAACGGCCTCACCCATATCTAACACAAAAATTTCACCGCCATTACCCATTAAACCAGCTTGCATAACCAATTGCGCCGCTTCAGGAATCGACATAAAAAAACGTGTGATATCGGGATGGGTAACCGTCAATGGCCCACCTTTGGCGATTTGCTCGCGAAATTTTGGAATCACGCTACCGCTGCTGCCCAGTACATTGCCAAAACGTACAATCACAAAATGTGTTGCTGACATAGCGCCGCCTTCTAAGCTTTGGCAAACCATCTCGGCTAAGCGCTTGCTCGCGCCCATTACATTGGTAGGATTCACCGCTTTATCAGTCGAAATCAGCACAAACTTGGCAACTCCTGCGTGCAAAGCAGCGTTTGCCAGCACATGGGTGCCAAGCACATTATTGGTCAAAGCTTCGGCCACATTATGCGTTTCCATCAAGGGCACATGCTTATATGCTGCCGCGTGGAATACCAATTTTGGCTTGTACTGCGCCATTAATCCCTTTACTCGCTGCGCGTTTTTAACATCCCCCGTTACAATAATTAACTGGGTTTTTTCAGCAAAAAGTAATAATTCTTGCTCTAACTTATACAAGGCGTATTCCGAAATATCAAAACAAATCAATAGATTAGGTTTAAATTTTAAAATTTGCCTACACAACTCAGACCCAATTGAACCGCCCGCCCCGCTCACCATCACGGCCTCGTTTTTAATGAGTAATTGTAAACCTTGGTTATCTAAACTCACCGTTTCGCGGCCCAATAAATCCTCAACATCTACCTTACGCACTTGCGAAATACTCACCTTACCGCTCATTAAATCATCTACAGCTGGCACGGTTAGCGCAGTTAAATCAAGCGTGCTGGCCAATGTAATGACTTGTCGACGCAATGCCAGCGCATTTTGTGGCAATGCGATAATGATGTGGCGGCAATTATATTGATTAGAAAAGGCTGGCAACTCTCCTATAGAACCCAATATACGCACACCCATTAGTTGTCTACCATGTACACTGGCGTCTTCATCTAGCATTCCCACAACCCGCCATTGCTCACTTCTGCTTAAATCTTTAAGCAAGGCCACTCCAAGCTCGCCGGCGCCGATGACGATTACGGGCTGCCCTTTT
>JAYTEL010000195.1:0-23735 GCA_043735225.1 Methylotenera sp.
GCAAGGTCAGCTTTGTTGAGCACTTTTAGATTTGGACGTTGGCGAAATAAGCGCATATCGTTAATCACGGGATTATGCGATGCCTCTGGCACGCGTGCATCTAGCACTTCGATCACCATGTCGGTAAACTCCATGGTTTCTTCGGCTTTTTTTCTTGCTTGGGTCATGTGACCCGGGTACCACTGTATCGCCATTTTATTTTGCTTTCTCATCAATGCTGACGTTGTTGCCTACGCCTTGCCGTACTGATTGTACTGTCTGCGGCTTGTCGCCTTGTCATCATTGATGATAAAACGAAATAATCACCTTAAAATCAAAAAATTGTCGCAACACTACATTGCTCAATTATTTTAAACGCTTAAATACCAATTGTATGCTGCGCGTTCAAAATAATTGAGCGCCTTGTATTGCTTAAATAATTACGCGCCGCGTCTAGCTTATCGCACTGATGTTGTCACTTTAGTGACTTACATCAGTGGTGATGCCATTTATGGGTAGACCTTTTATTTTTTTTAGGCACAAAATCGAGTGGGGTGCCTTTTATGAGTAGACTTTTTTATTTTATAGGCATTAAACAAGATGAATTATGATATTTTAACATTTTAAGCTGTAAGCTATTTATTTAAAATTGCTTGCTACAAATGCCTTAAAAGTTCTTCAATAACTGCCCATCAGCCTTAGCCTCAATCAATTCAATTTCAATTCTTTGATAATATTTGGTATCTGCTTTAGAGTTAAGCCATTGTTTAATAATGCTATTTGCATGTTCAATCGCCAATTTTATATTGTAATCCACTTTTTTCTTGCTTAACTTTGTTTCAAGCTCGGCAAAAATGATGTTTAAATCTTCAGCCAAACTTTGTTTTTGCGCAGCTAGCGCCATGTTTCCCCACGCACGGTTGTAATTGCGATTCACCTTCCAGCACAGCCTGTTTTGGCGTGTGCTTAACTTACCATACTCAATTTTTGGTTCTATATAATAATTTTTGTGATCTGTTGGCGCTTCGCTTTCATCGTGCACATATTCCTCTCGCACACTGACATGGCCTGGCCAATCGTGATGACTATAATTAGTATTAATTGTTACATAATAAAATCCATCGCCATACAGCTTCGGTTGCATTTGTGTTTCTAAACAATAATTTAGGAATTCCACCTCTGACACAAACGCAGCGGCTGATTGCTGAAAATTAGCCATAAACCGCCCAATTTTAAACGGATTCGTAGGCAGTAAATTGCGCTGGCTATTTAATTTAAGTACGCCGTATTTCTGTATATCTGCACCTTGATAAATCTTAAAGCTGTCGCCATTCTTGCTCCAATCGCGCCAACTGCTAAACATTTTTTGCCAATTTGCGTTATAAAGCGCGGTTTCCCAACTGCCCGACATACCTTTGCCGCAATAGGCTTCAACAGGCTCTAAATCAAACTTTTGCCAAATATCTAGAAGCGTTATCGCTTCGCAGATTGTCACTAAGTGATTCCACTCCACAGCATTTTTGTAATCTTTTAGCCGAATAAATTCTGCCAATAATTGCGTTTGTATTGACTCATCTTGCGATTCAAGCCATTGTTTAATTTCACTTAATTCGGATAATTTGTAAAATTCTTGCATGATTAAACCCTTCAATTATGCTGTTGTATAAGTAAAACTGCCTAAATGGTCGCAATAGCCAATTTCTTCCAACAAAATTTGATTATATTCTTTTAGATTAATCGAAAAGTAATTGCTTTCATCTTTAAACCAATCGAGTGAATAAATCATCCCACCCAGTTGCAACTATTTTAGCTACAAAACCCATTAAATTTTTTCTTGCATTAAAATGTGTGCATGAAAAAACAATCTGCTACCTCAGAAATCAGCCCGAATCAATCGGCGGCGCTGTTAAAGGCGCTGCACATACTCACGATCGATGGCAAGCTAAACCAAGATTCGCGGCGCAAGTTAAAACAAGTGAATCATTTAGTAAATTTTATAGCGCCATTAATTGCAGATTTGCAAAATCCAACAATTGTGGATATTGGCGCTGGTAAATCGTATTTAGGTTTTATGCTATACGATGCGCTTTTAAAGCAACTATCAGCTGGGCGGGTTTTAGGAATTGACAATAGAATTGAATTAATAGAAAAATCAATTGTTTTGGCGCAAGATTGTGGTTTTAGTCGTATGCAATTTTTAGCTTTAAATGCAGCAGAATCAATCACCAGCAAAGAAATTCCACCGCAAATTGATGTGGTCACAGCGCTTCACGCGTGTAATACCGCGACAGACGATGCGATTCAATTTGGGTTCGCCAAAAAAGCTAAATACATGGTGCTGGTGCCGTGTTGCCAAGCCGAGGTAGCCGAAGTATTAAGTAAGCATAAAGCGCAAAGTTTTGGCAAAACGCCATTAAGTGAAATTTGGCGCCACCCCATTCACACGCGCGAATTTGGCAGCCAAATTACCAATGTGCTGCGCTGTTTGCAGCTAGAAGCCGCGGGCTATAACGTGACAGTCACCGAGCTTGTGGGCTGGGAACATAGCATGAAAAATGAGCTGATAATCGCCAAATTTACTGGTCAGCCACGCAAAAACGCGCAGGACAGAATGCAAGTAATTTTACAAGAGCTAAATTTACACGATTTGCAACAGCGTTTTTTAGCTAAATAAATTGTCGATTTATAAAGATATAAATTAATCTCGGCATGAACTTAAATATTCTAAATACACTCAATTCGGTAGCTAGATAATTAAATAAATTATTGAAGCTTTAACCTGTTTTACTTGTAAAAAATATCCCTTTTTTACTTCACTTTTCCTCGATTGGATTTTAAATGCACGACATTATTGATACCGCAGTTGCGGCAGGTTCATTTAATACATTAGCAGCAGCTGTTACAGCCGCTGGTTTAGTAGATACATTAAAAAGCGCAGGACCATTTACAGTTTTTGCACCAACAGACGAAGCATTTGCTAAATTACCAGCTGGTACTGTAAAAGATTTATTAGCAGATATTCCAAAATTAACGGCAATTCTTACCTACCACGTTGTTGCAGGTAAAGTAATGGCAGCAGACGTAGTGGCTTTAAACGGCAAATCTGCCAAAACAGTTAATGGCGCAGAGGTAGCAATTAGTACCGATGGCGGCGTTAAGTTAAATGGCACGTCAAATGTGATTAAAACAGATATTGAATGTACCAATGGCGTTATTCATGTAATTGACACTGTTATTCTACCAGCTTAGTATTAAATAGGCTTAGCCGTAAAAAAGCCCAGCTTTTAGCTGGGCTTTTTAATTTCTATAAACTTTCTTTAAATATAAAAGCAATAACCAAGCATTGCCAATATAATTAAGTTTATAGCAACACTTGCGCCGTGCAACAAGTTAAAGCGTGATGTATTGTTATTATCTTTTGCTGTATTTACGGCTGGCGTTAACACCCACAGTGAGACAGCGAATAAAAAGCTGCAGGTAAAAGCAATTATTTGTATGGTTTTTTGTTGTGACAATACGGCGGCTATCAGGCATATAATACCCAATACTAAATAGTACTTTGGGAAAAATGACCGCACATAAGTTCCCGCCCATTCTTGTGGTAACACTTTAAAAATAGTTGGGGCAACTGCCACACTAAAAAAAAGCATTACCCCAATAATACCTGCTAATAAATACATGCTCAGCATAAATTACCTTTTATTACATTTTTAACCTATAAAGTTTTTATAGATAATATATTGAATTTACATCGCTAGAACTGTTAAATCATAAGCTGAATTAAGACTACATTGTATTTGCTGGTGCTTTTGTTTTAGTTTTTGCATTGGGACTGTGCATCGCTTTTAGCACATTTTCAACATCTTTTTGCTCTTTTGCATCTAATTTACCGTCATTATTCGCATCCATGTGTTTAAAGTTTTTATCAATATCGCCCTGACCAGCTGCAGCATATTCATCGCGGCTAATATCACCATCTTTGTTTGTATCCATGTCTTTCATACTGAAATCCATATTTTTCATATCTTTACAACCTTCATGCGCTCCATCATGGTTGGCATAGGCAAAACTACAGTTCAGCGAAACAATGATAGAAATAAATGCAAGCTTGCTTTTCATGATAAAAATCCTAAATAAATAATACAGGTAAATAAAATAGTAGCCATTTTATAGAGCTTCTATGTTAATTTAAGTTCTAGCGACGCTTGTTCTGTTTTTAAACAGAAAATATCAGCATTAACGTAGCAAATTAACAAATATAAATTCTTTTATTACCGCTTTTGTCAGACTTTCTAATTGATATATCATCCTTATTTAATCAAACCAGTTAAATTTGGACGATAAACTTTAATTTGTTGGTAATTTATGAATAATCAGCGTGTCTTCTCAAATTACATAGGCCTTTCGCGCTATATGCCCACAGTAAGAGTGGATACGATTTAAATGAGTAAAATGTATCAAATTTGCAGCAACGGTCTGTTTTTTTAGGCTTAAAATAAAGCTGATGCACAAAGATAATATTAATTGTTGATGCTCGATCAATTGTTTTAAGCTTCAGCGTTTTGATTTTTAATAACCACTTAATGGCAGCTTTTCGGCGGTGTGATGATTGATATTCCCAACAATTCTGACCAACCTCTCGCGCAAATTGAACTTGCAACTATAGTAATATTACCTGCACGGTTTACGGAACAAACGCTAGTAAAACTGCGTTACTGGACACCAACATTGCTAACTTTTTGCATTAGTCGTGATGCAAAATGTAGCTTTACGCCGAGCCATTATGCCCGTCTTGGGCTTAAAAACGTGAATGACGACCTAGTTTGGCGGCCATTCTCTTTTGATTTGGCATTTTCTAGAATCATGGTGTGCGGCAATCCACAAATGATAAGTAAGCTGCGCGGGATATTCACAGCTAAAGGCTTTCATACCAATCGCCGCGCTGCACCTGGGCAAATTGCCTTTGAAAATTATTGGCTGAACAAACCATGAAAATATCTGCTTTAATTTAGCCAATATGTCGCACAGTCGCCGATTATTTTTATGTCAATTATTAAGCGTTGTTATTTGCGCTGTTTATTTTCCAGTCTTTGCTGCACAGCCAGCGCCGCAATTTTTATTGGCGCAACAATACAAAAGTGGTATTGATATTTCGCAATATTTAATCAGCGAAAAGTATGATGGCGTGCGCGCAATGTGGGATGGTAAACAGCTGTATACGCGGCAAGGCAACATCATTAATGCGCCAAACTGGTTTACTAAAGATTTGCCGAAAACGCCGCTTGACGGCGAGTTATGGATTGCGCGCGGTCAATTTGATGCTCTGTCTGGCGCGGTGCGAAAAGAAATGCCGATAGACGCCGAGTGGCAGCAAATTACCTACAATATTTTTGAGCTGCCTAATGCGCCTGGTCCGTTTGAAGCGCGCGCAAAACTGATAGTAGCAATTGTTAATAATGCCCATGCTAATAATCAAGCACTTCACTTAAAAGCGGTTAATCAATTTAGATTGAAAGATGAGGCGGGTCTGCAAGCCAAATTAAAGCAAGTGGTCAAAAATGGCGGCGAGGGCTTAATGTTGCACTTGGCAAGTGCTGAATATATCACGGGCAGAAGCACGGTCTTAATTAAGCTAAAACCCTTGTACGACGCCGAAGCCACAGTGATTGCACATACAGCAGGCAAAGGTAAATACACAGGAAAACTGGGCGCTATGGTGGTAAAAACGCCAGAAGGCATTATTTTTAAATTGGGCTCAGGTTTAAGCGATGCCCAGCGCGAAAGCCCGCCTAAAATTGGTAGCTTAGTCACTTACACTTATAAAGATAAAACTAAAAATGGTAAGCCAAAATTTGCGCGATTTTTGCGTGTGCGAGATGAAAAATAATTGTGACCACAAATGGAAAGTGCAAACATCTTTTTAGATGCCATTAATGCTTATATCCATCAGATTTTTTAAAGGGCAATTGCTTTGTCGATATCAATATTTAGTTAAATTTTATTGGTTTTATCAAAAATAAACTTTCCAATTGCTGCGCAAACCCCACTTAAAATCGTGCCCCAGGATATATCAATTAACGATAATTTAAGCGGCCAATCTTTTAACAATGCTAAGTTGGTTAAATCGTAGCTTGCATAGATAAAAAACCCAAAAATAGTGCCCGCTATAAACGTGCTTTTAAGGCCTTTTACCCGTAAATTTTGCCTTATCGCAAACCACATTAGGCCAAATACAAACACCAAGTAAAACAGCGCCGCGAAACCTAATTTAGGTTCAGCAGCCATTAAATGCCCAATACCGGCTTGATACAGCGGCTTGGCAATTTGCGATAACCAAATTAAATCGAGTACAAACATTGCAATAATGACGGTAATGTAAGCAGGTAAAAATTTAAGCATAGTGGTGATCCTTTTAATAAAATGGCTATGATAATTTAAGTGTTTTTGAGCTAGGTTGCAAGTCGCACATGTTAAAATAGTTGCAATGTTAATTCACTCTAATCAATTATTGGTCGATGCGCTTGCCACTTGTATGTTGGCAGATCGTTTTGGCTTAAAAAATCGTATTAATCAAGTGCAACAATTAGCTAACCAAAATAAGCCAATTGAACGTCATTTGGTTGAAGTTTCCCAAAAAATCAAGCAATCGCAAGCCAAATACTCTGCAAGATTGGTAAGTTTACCAAGGCCTGCATATCCTTTAGAACTGCCAGTTTCCACGCGTCGTGATGAGATTGCAGATGCCATTAAAAATAATCAAGTAGTGATTGTGTGCGGCGAAACAGGCAGCGGTAAAACCACGCAGCTACCTAAAATCTGCCTAGAGTTGGGGCGCGGTGTTGCTGGCTTAATCGGCCACACACAGCCGCGGCGCATTGCTGCGCGTTCGGTGGCTTCGCGCATCGCGCAAGAGCTTAACTCACCACTTGGCGAAGTTGTTGGTTACAAGGTGCGCTTTAACGACAAAATTACCGACGGAAGTTACGTTAAATTAATGACAGACGGTATTTTGTTGGCCGAAACGCAAGGCGATAAATTTTTAAACGCGTATGACACGATTATTATCGATGAAGCACATGAACGCAGCTTAAATATTGATTTTCTGCTGGGTTATTTAAAGCAATTATTGCCAAAGCGCCCCGATTTAAAAGTCATCGTTACATCGGCAACCATAGACGCGACGCGCTTTGCTGAGCATTTTTCATCGCAATCTAGTGTTGGAGTGATTAAAGCTGCGCCAGTAATAGAAGTGAGCGGCAGAACTTATCCTGTTGAAATTCGCTATAGGCCGCTTGGCAAAGCAGGTTTTCGCGCGAAAGAGTCTGCACAAGCTGACAATGCGCAGTTTGATTTGGATGATGAAAATGACCCAACTTTTGAAAATATTTCTGCTGGAAATATTTTGGGCATCGCCCGCAAAGCCAAAACAGAAGCGCGCTGGCTAGAAGAAGACGATGAAGAAGAAGCCATTGAAGAAGCGATTATGGACGCGGCGGATGACTTACTTAGACAAGGCGACGGCGATATTTTGGTGTTTTTGCCAGGCGAACGCGAAATTCGTGATGTGGCTGAACACCTACGAAAATATCAAGGACGCTCAACTAAGCTTAAACACATAGAAGTGTTGCCGCTATTTGCACGTTTAAGTATAGAAGATCAACAAAAGATATTTAAGCCACATAGCATAAGAAGAATTGTATTGGCGACCAACGTTGCCGAAACCTCGCTCACAGTGCCCGGCATTAAATACGTGATTGACGCTGGGCTAGCGCGCATGAACCGTTACAGCGTTCGCGCTAAAGTTGAGCAATTGCAGATTGAAAAAATCAGTCAAGCAGCTGCCAAACAACGCGCTGGCCGCTGCGGGCGCGTTTCTAATGGCATTTGTGTGCGATTGTATTCCGAGCGTGATTTTGAAGGTAGACCAGAATTTACCGAGCCAGAAATTTTACGTAGCTCACTAGCCAGTGTAATTTTACGCATGGCGGCGCTGCGGCTGGGCGATATTTCAGATTTTCCGTTTATTGAAGCGCCAAGTTCACGACTGATAACAGACGGCTATCAATTGCTGCAAGAATTAGGCGCGGTAGATAGCAAACGTCAGATTACCGACATTGGCTTGCAACTTGCAAAGCTGCCGCTTGACCCAAGAGTTGCACGCATGATTTTGGCAGCAAAACGTGAGAACTGCTTAAGCGAAATTTTGATTATTGCCAGCGTGTTGAGTATGCAAGATCCGCGTGAAAGGCCAATGGATAAGCGCGAAGCGGCCGATAACGCACATGCAAAGTTTATCGGCGAAGGTTCAGATTTTATGAGCTATTTAAAAATTTGGGATTTTTATAATAACGCGCTTAAAACTAAAAAATCCAACAAAGATTTGTTAAACATTTGTCATGCTAATTTTCTGTCCTATTTGCGATTGAAAGAATGGCGCGAATTACATGGCCAAATTAAACAAATTATCGACGAGATGGATTTTAAGTTTAATAATGAACCGGCTAATTTTGAACAAATTCACAAAGCATTACTAGCGGGTTTGTTAGGTAATATTGGTTTTAAAGACGGTGATAACGATAGTTATGCTGGCGCGCGCGGCATTCGCTTTTTTGTGGCGCCTGGTTCTGGCTTAAAGAAAACCCGCCCAAAATGGGTAATTGCGGCAGAGCTTGTTGATACCAGCAAGCTTTATGCGCGCTGCGTGGCAAAAATTGAGCCAGATTGGATAGAGCCGCTTGCCCGAGGTTTAACTGAAAGCGCTTATTCAGACCCGCGCTGGGATAGAAAAATGGGCATGGTTAATGCGTGGGAGCGCGTTTCGCTGTATGGCCTGACGATAATCCCCAAGCGCCGCGTGCATTATGGGCCGATTAACATGGCGCAATCGCGCGAAATATTTATTCGCGAAGCGCTCGGCAATGGTGAGTTTGACACGCGCGCGGCATTTTTTGCCGCAAATGAGCGCCTGATTGCTGAAGTGGAAGAGTTAGAACATAAAGCGCGCCGTCAAGATGTGTTGGTGGATGAGAATAAATTATTTGCTTTTTATGACAGTAAAATTCCTGCTGATATTATTAATGCAGTAAGTTTTGAAAAATGGCGCGAGGGTGCAGAAAAAAATAATCCTAAATTATTGTATCTAACGCGGGATGACTTAATGCGCCACGGCGCGGATGCAATTACCGCGGTGCAGTTTCCAGAAACGCTGTTGCTGTGTGAATTAGGTAGCAGCGACGCCCTCGTTGCGAGCAATATTAAAGACAATCGCGACGAGGGCGTCGCTTCTACCAGTGTTTTAATTCCGCTTAAATACCGATTTGAGCCAGGTCATGTTTTAGATGGCGTGACTGCAACAGTGCCGCTCGCTTTGCTGAATCAACTTGACCACACGCCAACGCAGTGGCTGGTGCCAGGCATGTTGCGCGAGAAATTAACCTATTTGATTAAGGTGTTGCCCAAAAATTTTAGGCGTGTATGTGTGCCTGTGCCAGAGTTTGTGACGGGATTTTTGGACTACATGGAACAAAATCCGACTTCGTCATTTCCGCAAAAGCGGAAATCAAATTTGACCTCACATATTGAAGCCACGCAAAACAAAATGGATTCCCGCCTACGCGGGAATCACAAGGTGAATGATACCGAAGGTATTAGAGAGGATACGCTGGCGTACGAATTGGAAAATGTGTCGCAAATTGAGTCTTTGGCTAGATTCATCACTTTTAAAACCACGCTAAAAATTAGCCAAGATGATTGGGATTTAAGCGAAATTCCTGCGCATCATTTGATGAATTTCAGTATTGTTGATGATGCAGGCCGCGAACTGGCAATGGGGCGCGATTGGCGCGCTTTACAAAAGCAGCTTGGTCAAGCTGCGCAACTCACGTTTCGTAATACCTCGCCTGACATTGAAAAAACAGGTTTAAAGCAATGGGATTTTGGCGATTTGCCGCAAACCTTGAGTTTTGAGCGCGACGGCTTAAAAGTAACAGGCTACCCTGCGCTAGAAGATGATGAAGAAAGTGTATCGGTAAAATTGTTCGACACTGCGCGCGAAGCGGTACTTAAGCATCGTAAAGGGGTTTGTCGATTGATGCGCTTTGAACTCAAAGAACAAATTAAGCAATTAGAAAAAGGCCTGCCAAACTTTAATCAATTTGCGCTTAGTTTGCGCACCGTTATGTCGCCAGAGGATTTACGTGATGACTTGATAACGGCTATTTGCGACCGCGCGTTTATTGGTGAAGATGATTTGCCGCGCAATAATGCCGATTTTATGAAGCTTAAAGCCCGCGCAAGAACACGCTTGCCAGCCGTTAGCGAGGCAATTACAAGACAAGCGCAAGCGCTTGCTAGCGAGTATCAATTATTAATCAATAGCCAAGCTAAAATGCCCGCGACTGTGAATCGATTAAAGCGTGATGTTGAAAGCCAATTGCAGTTATTGGTTTATAAAAACTGTTTTACTAACACGCCGTGGGAGCATCTACAAAACTTGCCACGTTATTTAAAAGCGCTACGACTGCGCATCGAAAAGCAGCCTGCCAATCCTGATCGCGATGGAAAAAATGCTGGTCATGTGGGCGCGATTTGGCAAAAATGGCAAGATAAAGTGAATAATTTGCATCAGGCCAATCTTGAGATTCCACAGGTTTTGCAAGACTATCGCTGGCTAATAGAAGAGTTACGCGTATCTTTATTTGCGCAAGAGCTTAAGACACCTTTTCCTGTATCAATTAAACGGCTTGAAAAAGTTTGGTTAGATTTAAGTCATTGAAATGTTTAGTAGCTTCGATGATTTTTTAGCGAAACCGCGCGGCGATAAAGCGATTCGTATTCATTTTAGCCGCAACACGCTGCTGGCTTTGCTGATTTCTATTGCATTGCATGCGCTTGTTTTAATGTTTATTGTGCCTAAAATTAAGGTAAGCAGTGCGCCCACCAGCAGGGCGATTGAGGTAAGCCTTGCACCAAAAAAAACTGCCTCCACAAACGCGCCTGTGCCAACACAAGTTGAGCCAGAAGCCAAGCCAGAAACTCAACCCAAGATCGAGCCCAAGCCCAACATCAAGACCAAGCCCAAGCCCAAGCCTAAAATTATCATCCAACAACCAAATAGCAAGCCAAAAACAAACGATTTTTCTGTGCCAAAAACGCTAACAACGCCGCAGCCAAGCCCACAACAAGAGCCGCCAGTAACTAAAGCCAAGCCACAAACCTCTGCAAATGCGCCTACAGATATGGCAAGTTATATCGCGCAGCAGCGCGCAAAAAGCGAAGCGGGCGAATCAGCGGCAGCTAACCAAAATGCGGCGGCTGCGGCCGCAGAACAAGGTCAAAGTGACGAAGCCAAGCGCGACGCACGCATTAAAAATAACTTTAATAATGGCACTAATGGCATTTTTGAAATCACCAATTTAAGTAGTAATAGCGCGAGCTTTTCTTTTTTGGGTTGGACGAGCAGCGTTAGTAATGCACGGCGCGAGTTTTTTGAGGTAGAGGCTAAGAGCGGCCAAGATGTACGTCTGGCAATGGTTCGCCGCATGATTGCGCTAATTCGCTTGCATTATCAAGGTGATTTTGATTGGCAATCGCAGCGCTTAGGCCGCACTATCAGTAAATCGGCGCGCCTAGAAGATAGCGCAGAACTTGAAGAATTTTTGATGCAAGAATTTTTTGGACAAAACTATAAAACTAAGCAGTAAAACTTAGTAGCAAGAACTAGCAGTAAGACTTAGCAGTAAGACTTAGAAGTAAGACCTAGCAGTAAGACCTAGTAGTAAGACTTAGCGCGCTAAGGTTAACCGCACTCATTTATGCTTACTTTTAAATTTGTGTCAGCATTTTTCTAATGGCCACCTCATCTAGGCGCTTGCCAATAATTACAACGCGATTCGTGGGCGCATTCTCTGTCCAGCCGTCAAGGTTGGTGGGCGGGTAGGGCGTAAAATGCACCGCATGAATCGCTATTGGCGCATCACAATCAGCCGCGTGAATAATACCTTTTAACCGCAGCAACCCTTCGCCGTGCGTTTGGCAAAGTTTTAATATCACGGGTTTTAAATCGCGCCAATTAATCGGGCTTGGCAGGCTAACAGTAAAGCTGGCAATTTCATCATGTTGGTTTTTTAACAGGCCAGCAAGTTTCAGCGGCTGACCAACTGGCATTCTTAGCCAGCGCTGCGGCTCTGCCTGCTTGCCTGTTGGGTCAAATAAGCCAACGTCAATAATGTAATCTGGTTCAATTTGGCCGTGCAAAATGTTATGTTGCGTAGCGCCAGGGTTGATTGCAATAAGCTTTTCTTTGAGCGCTGTTAAATCTTTTGGTGACGTTAAATCGGTTTTGTTCAGCAATAAAACGTCCGCCACTGCTGCTTGTTTACGCGCCTCGCTGTGGCTTTCTAGTTGCTGTAACCCGTATTCACTATCTATTGTCACCACAACAGCGTCTAGCCGAAACACGCTTTCTATTACAGGCTCATTCATTAAATTGGCTAAAATTGGGCCAGGGTCGGCCATGCCAGTGGTCTCAATAATAATGCGATTAAACTGCGGAATCGCTTGCAACGCGCGCTTAAAAAACAAATCGCGCATGGTATCTGCCAACTCATTTTTTAGCGTGCAACATACGCAGCCACTACTTAACAGCACCGTGTTATCGGCAATTTGCTCGCTATCCACTTGCGTCGCCAATATGTGATCTAAGCCAGTTGTGCCAAGCTCGTTAATGATCACCGCGCTGTCTTTCATTTGTGGGTGCTTTAGTAAATGGTTTAGCAAGGTAGTTTTACCGCTGCCTAAAAAGCCAGTTAATAATGTGACGGGAATACGTTTATCCATATTTAATCAGTCACAAAAGTTAATAAGTAGAAATTATAATCAAAAAAATAGGGCTACCGAAATAGCCCTATTAAATCACAAAAGTGACTTATTTTTGTTTCTAAAGTTATTGTTATTGCTGCAATTCTATCGTTGCACTAATATTTTTTTGTTTATTATCTGTATTTATTGCGGCGCAATGCCTAACGCTTTAACCGTGTCAATATTAATGTAACGGCCATGATCTACTGGCAAGCCTTTGCTAGTTTGGTAAGCTTGCAACGCACCTAGCGTATTGCCATCTACAACGCCGTCCACCGCGCCAGGGTTTTGGCCTGCAGCAGATAATGCAGATTCAATTTCTTGCAGTTTTGACTGTGTTGAGTTAGTTGCGCATAAAATTCGGCGCCATTCCCATTTATCAGCAGAAACCGTTTTGGTTGATGTCACGGTGTCATATTCGGCCGGAATTTCAGTTATTTTTTCGGTTGCTGGAGTCACTAATTTAGTAGTTTTTACTGTTGCGTATTCTGCAGGTATTGCCACTTCTCGCGTGGTTGCAGCTGTTTTTAACACGGTTTTGCGCACGGTTGTATATTCAGCAGGAATCACTTCTTCACGCGTGCTAGGTGCTTTGGATTGTACTTTACTAGTAACTGTTTTATACACTGCAGGTTTTTCAATCAAACACATCACATAGCCATCGTCCCCTGCAATTTGCTCTTTTGCGCCGCTGTTTGATGCTTCAGCTACCGTGCTGCGCTTCCAATAGGTTGATGCTGCTGTCACTAACACTTGCTCTGATTTATTTTCGTAAACGGCGTCTACTGGCACTAAGCGCTTGCCTTCAGGCTTTACTAACACGCGTTCCTCAGCATTCTCGTACACTGCTGGCACTACTTCTAAGTGCATGCCAGCTGGTTTTACCAATACCGTTTCTTCGCCAGCAGCGTAAGTTGATGGCACAATATCCACCTTTTGGCTAGCCGCACGTTTTAATACTTGTTGCGTTGATTGCTCGGTAACGGGTTTAGTGTGAAGGTTTACATAGCACTCGCCAGGCTTGGCCGAAGGCGGCGCAGTAACGTTGTTGCTAGCCGCGTATTGTTTGCTGGTATCAACCAAGCCGCCGCTGGTGCGCTGCGCTGCGCAGCCAACCGATAGTGCAGAGATAACTGCAAGTAGTAAAACTTTATTCGTATTCATGATGTGTCCCTTAAAAAATGATCAGTGTGAAAATTAATGTGCTTAAAACATAAAGCTTATAGTTCTAGACAAGGTGAGCCAGCTTAAATAATGCAAGCTTAAATACTTAGAAAACATTAAAATTACGTTTTTAAACAAAATCCATCGTTTTTGTTTACTGCCCAAATATTAAAACACTTTATTTAGCAAGCCACTGTAAAGAAATGTTAAACACAATTTGCAAACAGCACATTGCTAATAGCTAATTGTTTACTTTATAACTAAGCAAAGCAATTTTTTTAGTCAGCATTTTTATTAATTATGGCTAGAGAATTTACCGATAAGAAAATCCATCAAATGAATGTGTTATACGAAGAAGAAGGGTGCTTTAAGGCAGCTCTAATCATGTCTGAAAGCGACGCTGCATTACAAGTGGAATCGACAAGCGGCAAGCGCAGCAAAATTAAAGCCGCCAATGTGTTATTGCGTTTTGAATCTGCATTAACAGGATTTTTAGAAGGCGCGACTGCACAGGCTGAAACCTTAGATTTAGATTTTGTGTGGGAATGCTGCGGCGAGGCAGAGTTTAGTTTTGCCGATTGTGCGGCCGATTATTATGGCGCAAAACCCACACCAGCGCAGTTAGCCACCGTTGCCATTAAGTTGCACTCTGCGCCCATGTATTTTTATCGCAAAGGCCGTGGCCGCTACAAAGCCGCGCCTGCCGAAACGCTTAAACTGGCGCTGGCAGCGGTGGCGCGCAAAAAACTGCAAGCGCAGCAAATGGCAGGCTGGGTAGTATTGTTAAATGATAAAAAGCTGCCAGAAGGCTTTATGAATAACGCTGACAGCCTGGTTTACAATCCAGACAAAAATTCGCTTGAGTGGAAAGCAATAGACGAAGCGGCGCAAACATCTGGCCGATTGGCACTAACCGTGATGGCCGATTGTGGGCTGATTGCTAGCGCGCACGATTATCATTTGGGGGCGTTTTGTCGAGAAATGTTTAGCGATGGAACTGGCTTTGCAGCATTTGAAACGCCGACAGAATTTAATGATTTACCGTTAGCAAATGTGACCTGTTTTAGTATTGATGACGCGACGACGACTGAGATTGACGATGCGTTTAGTTTAGAAAGTTTAGGCAATGGCAATACGCGTATTGGCATTCATATCGCCGCACCAGCGCTTGGCGTGCCTGTTGATTCCGCCTTAGATGCGATTGTTATGCAGCGGCTTTCTACCGTTTATATGCCGGGCAATAAAATCACTATGTTGCCCGAAAATATTGTTAAGCCGTTTAGCTTGGATGCAGGCGAGACCAAGCCAGCCTTAAGTTTATATGTTGAATTCACGCATGCGTTTGAAATTGTTTCCCACGAAACACGCTTAGAAAAAATCAACATCGCGGATAACTTGCGGCATGCCGAAATAGAGCCATTTTTTAATGGTGACACGTTAGATAAAGATAGCGGCCACCCATACTGGGCGCGGCTTAAAACACTATTTGGCTTGGCTTCAAGCTTAGAAATTGCGCGCGGCAAAGCTAACCCTAACGCAGCACCGCAAATTGATTACAATTTTTATGTGACTGATGGCATTGTTAACATTGTTGCGCGCGAGCGTGGCAGCCCAATGGATAAACTAGTGGCCGAGCTGATGATTTACGCTAATAGTCACTGGGGCGGGCTGTTAAAAGAAGCGAATATTGCAGGCATTTACCGCGCGCAAACGGGTGGCAAGGTGTTCATGACCACCAAGGCAGAGCCGCATCAGGGCTTGGGTGTGGCGCAATACGCGTGGAGCACCTCGCCACTGCGCCGCGCGGTCGATTTGGTGAATCAACGCCAGTTAATCGCTCATTTAAAAGCCGAACCAGCGCCCTACAACGAAAAAGATGGCCAATTAAACGTAATTATCCGCAATTTTGAGCAAACTTACGGCGCGTATAGCGAGTTTCAAACGCGAATGGAGCGCTATTGGAGCTTGCAATATTTACTACAAGAACAGCTAACTGAAATCACAGCAGTGGTTTGGCGGGATAATTTGGTAAAAATTGATGGCATGTTTTATATTACCAAAGTGCCTAGCCTTCCCACGACAGGTCTGCCTGAGCTAAAAGTTGGTACAAAAGTATTGTTAGAAATCAAGCACATAGACACTTTGTTGATGGAATTGAATTGTAAATTTAAGAGCGTCATTGAAGCAGAGCCTATTATTGTTCTTGAAGAAAATAATGATGAAGTTTAGGCAAACAAATAAAATATTTTCGTCATTCCCGCGTGCGCGGGAATCCATGTTGACTTTTGCCACATTGAAAAATGGATTCCCGCCTACGCGGGAATGACGGAGTGAAAAGTGTTTAGTATGAATCGAAAAATCCACAAAAGTGTGCAAGATGACAGCATTGTAGAAGTGACAGAAATTAACGGCGTTCGCTCGCTACATCTAGGTTCTGTCACCATTCAAAGCAGCATGAAGGTAAGCGCACCATTTGCGTTAGAGCTTGCTTATACGCGCGGCATGATGGGTTTTTTGTTATTTTCAAATGCTGTAAAAACTGTGCTGACGATTGGCCTTGGCGGTGGTAGCGTACCTAAATATATTTGGCAAAACTGCCCAGAGATTTCGCAAACGATTATTGAAATTAATCCGCAAATCATCAATATTGCTCGCAGCCATTTTGCTGTGCCCACTAACGATGCGCGGCTTAACGTAATGGAAGGCGACGGCTTGGTTTATTTAGCCCAAAACCAGCAAATTGCCGATTGCCTAATGATTGACGCTTTTGACACGCACGGCATTCCAGCCGACTTTTGCTGTCAAGATTTTTTTGATGTTTGCGCCTTATCACTCACTAAAAATGGCATTTTTGCGATTAATTTGTGGGGCTCAGACAAAAATTTTGATGTGTATTTGCAGCGCATCGAGCGTAGTTTTAATAACCAAACGTTGATGTTGCCAACTGGCAAGCCAGGCAACATTGTGGTATTTGGTTTTAAAAACAGTAGTTTAGAACACGCGCCAGATCTGAAAATTGCTAATTTACGCGAGCGCGCCAAAAAGTTAGAAGCCCATCACAAAATAGAATTTATGCGCTTTATAGACAAACTGTGCGATCATAATTCGCACAACAATAAACAATTTTTTTGGAATACCCTAGAGCGATTTATATTAGCCAAATAAATCATGCTACAAGAAATAATTGTTACGATAAAGCATTTCATCAGTAATACAATGGAAACACGCACATGATTAATCAATATTTTGCCACCTGCCCGCGTGGTCTAGAAGCCTTACTGCAAGCAGAGTTACAAGGTGTTGGCGCAAAAGACATTAAGCCCACCGACGGCGGCGTGGGCTTTGCCGGCGATCTTAGCGTGTGTTACGCCGCTAATCTCTATTCGCGCATTGCCACACGCATATTAATGCAAGCGGGGCGCGGCAGTTACGCCACAGAAGATGATTTGTATGAGGCTGCATACCAGCTTAATTGGCCTAACTGGTTTGATGTCAAACACGACTTTATGGTAAAAGTGACTGGCGTAAAATGCCCGCTTAAAAGTTTAGAATTCGCCACCTTAAGAATAAAAGACGCGGTGTGCGACAAGTTTAGGCAAGTGGTTGATGCGCGACCTTATATTGACACCAAAACGCCTGCGGTGCGCATTCATGCTTACTTAACCGCTGATGCTTATGTCTATTATGTCGATACTTCTGGCGATGCACTTTACATGCGCGGCAACCGTAAAGCCAGTATTGAAGCGCCTTTGCGCGAAAATTTGGCGGCGGGTATTTTGCAATTATCTGGCTGGCAAGCGGGGCAAGCGTTGCTAGACCCCATGTGCGGCAGCGGTACGTTTTTATTGGAAGCTTGCATGATTGCGCTGAATATTGCGCCAGGCATAAAACGCAATTTTGGATTTGAAAAATTGAAAAACTTTGAATCTGACACGTGGAAAAAGATTAAAAATACAGCACTTAAAAATGTTAAGCCAGTTACTTTTCAAAAAATTTACGGCAGCGATAGTGACTTACGCGCCGTGCGCATTGCCAAGCAAAACCTTGAAGAAGCAGGCTTAATTGATGCGGTGCAACTTAGCCACGTGAATATCACCGAAGTGATTCCACCAGCGGATTCTGGCGTGCTGGTAGCTAATCCGCCCTACGGCGTGCGCATTGGTGAGGACGAAGAATTGGCGGCGCTTTATCCTAAAATGGGTGAGGCGCTTAAACGCAAATTTGCAGGTTGGAACACCTACTTTTTAACCAATGATTTACGCTTGCCCAAGTTAATGCGCTTAACGCCCAGCAAGCGCACGCCGCTATTTAACGGGCCGCTAGAATGCCGATTATTTGAGATTAAAATGGTGGCGGGCAGTAATAGAAAATAGTATGAGTTAGTAATTTAATTTCGTCATCTTGAGCGAAGAGAAAAATCCATTTTTTAAATCAGCCTTGCAATTGGATTATTTACTACGCTCAGAATGACAGATAGGGGAAAAATGGCTGATTCTTTAAAGGAGTTACGCGCAAAGATTAACCAATTTGTCACCGAGCGCGATTGGGCGCAGTTTCACACGCCCAAAAATTTGGTGATGGCGATGATTGTCGAGGCGGCCGAACTAGTCGAGCAATTTCAATGGGATACGCCGATAGAGAGCCAAGATTTAACACCTGAAAAGCGTGAGGCGGTGGCACATGAATTAGCCGATACGTTTGTATATTTGCTTAGACTTGCAGAAGTGTTAGAGATTGATTTGATAGAAGCTACCAACGTCAAAATCAAACTAAACGCGCTTAAATACCCAGTCGAAAAAGCCAAAGGCAGCAGTGCTAAATACACCGAGTATTTGTAGGAGCGAATTTATTCGCGATATAGAGAGAAATAGTTGACAAATCGCGAATGAATTCGCTCTTACAAAAAAAGCCAGCTTAAGCTGGCTTTTTTAATTTAAAACAATCAGTTACAGAACAGCTATTGCTGCTTCATAATTAGGTTCGTTGGCAATTTCTGGCACTAACTCTACATAGCTTACTTTGTTGTTTTCATCTATTACAATTACCGCACGCGCACATAGGCCTGCCAGTTTGCTGGTGAATAACAACACGCCGTAATTCATTAAAAAATCGCGGCCGCGCATGCTGGATAAGTTTTGCACGTTGTCAATGCCCTCTGCCGCGCAAAAACGCGATTGCGCAAATGGTAAATCAGCAGAAATATTCAGCACCACTGTATTATTCATACCCGCAGCTAGCTTATTAAACGTGCGAATTGACGCGGCGCAAGTGGGCGTATCGACACTTGGAAATATATTTAGCACTTTACGCTTGCCTGCAAACGTTTCTAAAGTCACGTCAGCAAGCGCTTTATCTACCAGCGTAAAATTAGGCGCGGTGCTACCAACTTTTGGCAAATTGCCTGCAACATCAACTGGATTGCCTTTAAGGGTGACTGAACTTGACATGGTTTATCCTCTTAAGTAATAGAATTATTTTATAAAAAACTTGAACAACTATCATAAAACAAAAAGCACCTATATGGAACAGGTGCTTTAGGTTTGATTCAAAAAATTAAACCAATTAAGCTAATAAATTTTCGCTTAAATAACCAATCGTCATGGTTTGATTATGCAACACGCTATCGGTCGTGTTAGGGCGCGGCGCAAGCTCGCCATAAGAGTAAAAGCCCGTGACGCTCGTTTGCGCGCCCAAAATTTGTTGCACCAGCGCCACTTCGTCGCCCACTAGCTCTGCCATCACGCCTTTACGGCCCACGCAGCTTACACATATCGCCAAGCCAGGCTGGTTAGTTTTATTCGCGTTTAAACCTTCCATCACCAAATTAGCCGCATGGCCAGCGCCTTCAACCAATCTATCATGATTGGTTTGGCACAAACGCACGGTTTCGCCTTCTTCTACATTGCCGGCAAAAGTTAGGCTATTATCTTTTGCATCAATTGCTAATAAGGTGCGAATTTTCTCCACCTCTCGTTTGCCTTCTTCAATCACCGCAAGCGGAAATTTTAAGCCAGTGCCGGGCAAGCCGCGAGAAAATGCTTCGCCAATATACATGCGGTACAGCGGTAATGCGGGTTTTCCGTCCATTTCAAACACCACATTTTTAACGGATTTTGTAACTTTGCGCGGTGGTCCGTAAGGCTTCCAGCCGCCTAGTGCGCCGCTAGACGTAATAAGCGCGTTGCCATACAGGCCAATTGCAATCACTTGATTGTCAGAAATAGTGTCGTTAAATAGCTGTAGCGTTTTTACAAATGCGCCGCCATCACCCGCCAAGCCGCCCACAATCGGTATATCGCCCAGCACGCTTTGAAAACCTTTTAACAGCTCAGAACCGTTCACGTTTAAGCCATCAGAAATCACTAATATTGTGCGTAGGTCATCAGCTTTAAGTTGTTTGGCCAAGCCAGCGGCGGCTTCAAATGAATTTTGCATGCCAGTCATTTTGGTTTGCGCCACGCGCTGAATGGTTTTTTCCCATTGAATGGCAGTAATTTGAATGCTATCGTCAAATACGCCTTTGGCATTAATTTCGCCCGATGTGGTGCAACCAACCAATTGTGCGGTAGGGTAGCGCGATTTTAAAAAACCTTGTAATTTGCCCTCTGTAAACCGTTTAACTGAGCCAAACACTAATACCAATTTAGCACTTGGCAGTGGCGAGGAACTGGGTAAATCTTTAAGTGCTAATTTAGAATCAACCGACTCTTGTCTGATTATCATTACTTGAAGCCCTAACAATAAATTTTGCGTTGTAATTAAAATGCTAGTTTTGCGAAAATATGAAAACTTTATTTATTGTTGTTAATGTACATTATTACAAATATTATGTAAGTGTTGCAATTTATTTTAAAAAATGTAATATTTGTTGTGTGAACTAGGCATAAACAATAACAAATCCACAGTTTTGCACAATAACCTAAATTTGCAGTAAATGTTGGGCTTATCCCTTGCGTAAGTTAGCGGCGTAAGCTAGGGGAATACTATAGTGGTGCAGGCAAATTTATCTGGTACAAAAGTAATGGTGATTGATGACAGCAACACCATTCGCCGAAGCGCAGAAATCTTTTTAAAAGCCGCTGGCTGCGAGGTTATTTTGGCCGAAGATGGCTTTGATGCCTTAGCAAAAATTGCCGATCAACATCCGCAAGTCATTTTTGTAGACATTATGATGCCGCGTTTAGACGGCTATCAAACTTGCGCGCTAATTAAGCGCAATGCCAAATTCAAATCAACCCCTGTGATTATGCTATCGAGTAAAGATGGCCTGTTTGACCGTGCACGCGGCCGTATGGCGGGCTCTGATCAATATTTAACCAAGCCTTTTACGCAAGATAGCTTGATTGAAGCGGTGAATAATTTCATTGGCAAAGCCGAATAATTACAAGCGTTATCACATATATTAATTAAGACAATTTAGCACATGCACTTTAGGGAGATAGGCAATGGCAATCAGTAAGATTTTAATCGTCGATGATTCTGCGACAGATCGTTTTTATTTAACCGATTTATTAGAAGGCGCGGGTTATCAAGTAATTGCCTTAGAAAGCGGCGAGGCCTGTGTAGAGCGCGCGGCAGAAATTAACCCAGACCTTATCATCATGGATATTATTATGACCGGCTTAACGGGTTTTCAAGCCACGCGCACGCTTACAAAAGATCCCCTAACCGCTAAAATTCCGGTCATTTTATGTTCAGGTAAATTGCAAATCACCGATCATGCATGGGCAGAAAAAATGGGTGCAAAAGCTTGTGTGATTAAGCCAGTTCCAAAAGCTGAAATTGTGGCCATTATTAATAAGCTAGGCTAAAAATTAATAAGCTTCTTAAAGAATTAATAAGCAGGGCTAAAGAATTAATAAATCAGGTTAAAAACTAAGCAGTATTTTAAAATTATAATGGATAAAAAAAGCACATTACGCGATTATCAAACCAATATTTTAGCGCGTTTAGAGAACGCTAAAAAAGTAGGTGCAGAGCCACCTGCAGGCTATTTAGGCGTTGTTATTGGCAGTAAAAATGTGTTGGTTAACTTGCAAGAAATTTCAGAAACATTGCCAATGTTGCCGATACAACGCGTGCCATTGGTAAAACCCTGGTTTTTGGGTGTGGCTAATGTGCGCGGCGTGTTATACGCCATTAATGATTTGAGTCAATTAATAGATTCTACCCACATTGTTATGTCTTCTAATGCGCGATTAGTGATGGTAAGTGAAGCTGTCATATCTAATGTGGCATTTGTGGTGGATAAAATGATTGGCCTACGCAAATTAGATGAAATGCAAGTGCGTAAAGAATCAGTAGATGAAAATGTTTGCTTAAAAACGCAAAGTTATCAAGACGCAGAAGGCCAAATTTGGTACATGCTCGATTGCGATAAATTAGTGCGTTCTAAAGAGTTTGCAACGCCATACGAAGTTTAATAAATGACGACTTTAAAAATTAAAACTTTAAAAAAAATTAAAACTTTAAAAATTAAAACTTTAATAAATACGACTTTTATAAATAAGACTTTAATAAATGACGACATTGATAACTAAAGACGTTAATAGCTAACGACTTTAATAAATATAGCGCGTAATAAATGACAACAATAATAAACGTAGCCAGTGATTAACCAGTAATTTATAGCAAAATGAATGACTTAGCAGTTTAAGGGAAAGAAAATGGCATTTAATATTAAAGATTTTTTCACAAAAATTAAACAAACTACCATGAATGGTGAATCAACTATTGCGGCTGATAAAGGCATCAGCAGCCGTCAAATTCTTATTCCTATTATCGGTATGCTTATTTTTATTGCGTTGGCGTTTTATGCAATTAATCAAGTGCGGGTAAATGGCCCTGTGTACGACAAAATTAAAGCTAACCAAGATTTAAAAGCTGATATTTTGCCGCCACCTCTATACGCGGTAGATGCTTTTGCGGCAGCCAATGAGGCATTTGTGGCAGCTTCTAATTCAGATTTTGTGAAACGCGATAAAAAATTAGTGGAAGTTTCAGCATTAGAAGCAGACTATAAAAACCGAATTGTATTCTGGCAAAAAAGTGAGCAAGCCTCTGAAATGCAGGTCGCATTTTCAGCAGTGGTGAGATCAAATGAAAATTTTTATCGAATCTACAACAAAGACTATCTTCCTGCGATTAAAGTAGGTGCAATTGAAGCGGCCAAGCCATTGGCTGATTTGGCGAGTGCTTACGAGGTCAATAAACAAACAGTTAAAGCGCTTAATACCGATTTAGGAATAGAAATTATCAAAGTAAATGCTTCGAGCAATAATTTACTCAATACAATTTTAAGCTTGTTAGCGTTGTTGGGTTTATTTATTTTATTTTTGATTTGGTATTTTGGTAAACGCCAAGCCCAAACCATTAACAGCGCGGTGATGATGCTGGAAAACGATGGCCAGCAAAATCAAATGGCTGTGTTAAATTTACTAGACGAGATGGGCGATTTGGCTGATGGCGATTTAACGGTGCGGGCCGAAGTAAAAGAGAATATTACTGGCGCGATCGCCGACTCAATTAACTACACAATTGATAGTTTACGCGGTTTGGTTACGGGTATTAACCGCGCCTCACAACAGGTGAGTACGGCAACCAATCAAGCACAAGCAACATCAGCTGGTTTATTATCAGCGGCAGAAAAGCAGTCATCACAAATTGCAGAAACAACCGAAGCGTTTGGTAATATGACGCGCTCTATTTCGCAAGTATCAAGCAATGCAAGCCAA
>JAYTEL010000196.1:0-6226 GCA_043735225.1 Methylotenera sp.
ATTATCTAAGCCTACAATTACCTCTGACGTGCCTTTTTCAGCGCGTGGATCGAAAAATGAAATGGTGTCAGTATAAAGATTGTAAACGCCGCGAAACGACTTTCCCATGCCAATCGGCCAAGTCATTGGTGCACATTCCATGCCCAGCGTGGTCTCAATTTCGTCCAACAACTCAATCGGCTCGCGGCTTTCACGGTCCAGCTTGTTAATAAACGTGATAATCGGCGTATCGCGCATTCTACAAACATTCAGCAGCTTAATAGTTTGCGCCTCCACACCATTCACCGCGTCAATCACCATTACCGCAGAATCCACCGCGGTTAATGTACGATATGTATCTTCAGAAAAGTCATCATGGCCAGGTGTATCCAGCAGATTAATCATATACTCGCGACCCTGCGCGTGCGAAGGGGAACGCGCAGGAATTTTATAGGGAAATTGCATCACCGATGACGTGACCGAAATACCGCGTTGCTTTTCAAGCTCCATCCAGTCAGACGTGGCATGGCGCGAAGCCTTGCGCCCACGCACTTCACCCGCCACTTGAATGGCGCCGCCAAACCACAATAACTTCTCGGTCAGCGTGGTTTTACCCGCATCGGGGTGAGAGATTATTGCAAAGGTACGACGGCGGGAAATTTCTGATTGTAGCGGTGACATGGCGAGTTTGGATTAAGAAAAACGCTATTTTACCCGAAATACAGCGTTGATTTGCAGATGGTTTTTGGCTACTATCTGTTTGTGATTTATGCCAAAGTTTGTTCTAATACTTTGGTTAAACCAAGTGAGCCATCTAAAAATGGTTCACGATATTGGTTGCAAGCATGACATTTTTGTGTGTAAAAACTCTTGTCCAACCTCAATTTTTCAATGGCTTGCACATAGCTTGGCACGTCATCTGGTTGCGCTTCTACAATCGCGTCGGTGAGAACATCTAGCGCATTGCTTAAGCGCGAGGTTATTACTGGCCTGCCAAGCAAAATAGCCTCTATTGCCACCATTGGTAAGCCTTCACAAAAATCGCTGCGCGTGGGCACAATAACCGCATGGCCTTGATTATAAACAGCCAATAAGTCAGGCCGCTTTAATCTGCCGTGAATTATTACGCGACTGGGTAAATTGCGTTTTTGGCATTCGTTTTTTAACTCTTCTTCTGCTGGCCCGCCGCCGCAAATATGAAAAATAACCGCTTGCGATTGCAAACTTTCGGCCATGCTTAAAATATCAAAAACCCCTTTATTGCGCTCTATTCTGCCTGCAAATACCACATGAAAAGTTGTTGAGTCGTGTGCTGGCGGATTTGGCGGATGTTCAAAATTTTGGCGATAAAATTGCGCGCGAAACTGAATATCAGGGCAGTTAGGGTTATCACTTATTTGATTAATTTGACTTCTGATTTCTGGCGAGCAGCAAACTGTGGCGTCCGCAATATGCTTTAAAAACCATGCACTTAACGCCAATATTAGTTTATCTTTTATACTTGCTGGTTCAAAACCTTTTGGCCATAAAGTGTTATGAAATTGCGGAAAAATTTTAATGCCGAGCAATTTAAGTGGCGCCAACATAAACCAATGCGTAACGCCAGAAGTGATATGTAAATAACGTGGGCGGTGTTTTAAGCAAACGCCAATAATACGCAAGCCATAAAGGCATTGCGAGAGATGATAACCAAGCCCACCCGCCCATATTTTTTTTGGAATATTTTGCGCAGTTAAATTTAAAAAAGAATCTTGTTTTTTATCCGCAAAAGTTGAGACAAATAATGCATTAAGTTGATTATTCTGGCAAAAATCAAACACTTGACTGCTAAAAGTGCGCGAGGTTTCGGTTAAAACGTCTTGTTGATTTTTCCATTTGCTAAACGCTTCGACAATATCGCCTGGGCCTTCAAAATAAATTAAATCAGTTTTTTTTGTCATGGTCTATGGCTACGCGTTCTAAAAAAATCACATCAAAAGTAGGGCGATGATAATCAACAAGCCATTGATTAAATTTAATATAAGTGGGTTTCAATGTTTCGCGGTTACCAGAAAATAAGAGGCAACCTCTATCATCATACATATGGAAAGCGACATGATTACGCGGGTTAATAAAATAGATATTTTCACCTATTGATGGGTTAAATCCCATCTCAAGATTAGCTATGCCTTCTATAATATTTTTGTAGCTTATATCGCTTACTTTTAGATTAAAGAAATTTTGTATATGAGTACAAGTAAAGTCCATCAACTCCATGAGATTTGTTTCTGCGTTTAATGCTTCATCAAATTCTTCTATTGTTTCTTTAAAGCAAATTTTGTTAATCAGTTCATAGTCCGTAAATTGGCTTTCAAGATAGCCCGTGGCAGGGCGCCAAAATTCTTTCACTGCACTATTTTTATGCTTGTAAGATTTAATTAAAATCCAAATTTCGTCATCAGGTTTAAAAAACTCTTCAAATATTGTGACGGCTCTTAATACACTCTGATTAACTCTTTTTTTAGTTCCATTTTTTAAGTTATCTCCTAGTTCAAACCTTAAATGATATTTGCTAGAAATAGTGGATTTGGATGGTGATAAGTCGCTATCTTCAAACGTACTTAAAATATAGTCTTGAATATTTTTCATCAGATCTCAAGTGGAGTGCTATTTCAAAACTTCTTTTAACTGCTCCAAAATCGCAGGATTATCTAGCGTAGAAATATCTGAGGTAATTTCTTCACCTTTAGCCAAGCTACGAAGCAGGCGGCGCATAATCTTGCCACTGCGGGTTTTGGGTAGATTATCGCCAAAGCGTATTTCATCGGGTTTTGCAATTGGGCCGATTTCTTTCCCCACCCAATTGCGTAAGTTTTCGACAATCTTTTTGGCATCGTCTCCTGTAGGTCGTGCGCCTTTAAGCACCACATAAGCGACGACTGATTCACCTTTAATATCGTGCGGTTTGCCTACTACAGCAGCTTCAGCGACTAATGGGTTAGATACCAATGCCGATTCAATTTCCATGGTGCCAAGCCTGTGGCCAGATACGTTAAGCACGTCGTCAATACGCCCCATAATAGTGAAGTTGCCAGTTTTGGCATCGCGCACTGCGCCGTCACCCGCTAAGTAAGTTGTGCCGCCTAAATCAGCGGGGTAATAGCTTGCAATATATCTTTGGGCATCGTTGTAAATGGTGCGAATCATACTTGGCCACGGTTTTTTAATCACCAATAGCCCGCCAGTGCCCCAAGGCACGTCTTTACCTGTCTCATCGACCACGGCAATGGCAATGCCAGGAAAGGGCAGCGTGCAACTGCCAGGCACCAGCGCGGTTGCGCCTGGCAAGGGCGTAATCACGTGGCCGCCCGTTTCAGTTTGCCAAAATGTATCGACCACTGGGCATTTTGCGCCGCCCACATTTTGGTAATACCACATCCATGCTTCGGGGTTAATCGGCTCTCCCACGCTGCCTAAAATTCGCAAGCTGCTTAAATTTGAGGTATTTGGATGCACGTTGGCGGTGGTTTCTGACGCTTTTATCAAGCTACGAATCGCCGTGGGCGCGGTGTAAAAAATCGTCACTTGATGTTTTTCTATCATCTGCCAAAAACGTCCAGCATCAGGATAGGTGGGAATGCCCTCAAAGATAATCTGCGTCACGCCCATCGCCAATGGGCCGTAAGCTACATAAGTATGACCAGTAATCCAGCCGACATCTGCTGTGCACCAAAATACGTCGTTATCTTTAATATCAAATGTCCAGCGCATGGTATTAAGTGCATGCAATAAATAGCCCGCGCTGCTGTGTTGCACGCCTTTTGGTTTGCCTGTAGAGCCCGAAGTGTAGAGCAAAAACAGTGGATGCTCTGCATTCACCATGACGGGTTCACAAGTGTTAGCTTGGCCTGCGATTAAGTCGCTCCACCAAACGTCCTTGCCACTAAACGTGACGTCAGCACCTGTTTTTTTAAGCACAATCACTTTTTGAACGGACTCGCAACCGCCCATCGCAATGGCTTCATCAACTGCATTTTTGAGTGGCAGGGTTTTACCACCCCGATATTGCCCGTCAGAAGTGATAATTGCCGCTGCGCCCGCATCTAAAATACGTTCATGAATACTTTTGGCAGAAAATCCGCCAAAAACCACACTGTGAATCAAGCCCAGCCGTGCGCAGGATTGCATAGCGACAACTGCCTCAATACCCATCGGTAAATAGATAATCACGCGGCTACCAAATGGTAAGTTGAGGCTTTTTAGGCCATTGGCAAATTGGCAAACTTGGTGGTACAACTCAAGGTAGGTAACGTGTTTGCTGCTGCCGTCGTCGCCTTCAAAAATAATCGCGGTTTTGTTGGGGATTGTGGCTAAATGTTTATCGAGACAATTGGCAGAAACGTTTAACTCACCGTCCTCAAACCATTTGTAAAAGGGCGCTTTTGACTCATTTAGCGTTTTGGTAAAAGGTTTGTGCCACACTAAAAGCTCGCGCGCTAATTTTGCCCAAGTGCCCGCGTAATCGGCGTCATATTCGGCGCAAATGGCATTATAAGCGGCCATGCCAGCAACGGTTGCTTGCTGTTTAAACGCTTGTGACGGTTCAAATACGCGATTTTCATGAAGGACGGATTCGATTGACATGCGACGACACTCCCAAACTACTTATTAGTATTTAATGTAAGATAGAATTGATTAGTAATATTAAATTAACCAATATTCTAACTTTTGATTTCTAATACTACCTTAAATTTAGCATGCTGACACTTGAAAATTTGTTCACTCAAACCCACGCAAACGCTAGCTTTAGCGCGGCTGTGGCGTATTTGTGCGATTGCAGTTTATGGGCGCAGCGATTGCTGTCAAAAGATGCGAACTTGCTGGCAGATTTGCTACAAAATCATGCAAAAATCTATTCACCTGTACAAATGCAACAGTTTTTAGATGCCGCAAATATAATTGATGACGCTTCCCTTAAAAAAGCCCTAAGACAATTACGGCAACGAGTGCTCTTACGCACAATGTTCCGCGATTTAAACGGCTTGGCCGACTTAAATGAAGTGATGCAAACCACTACAAGCTTGGCTGAAGTGACGTTAAAGTTTGCCGTCACACATCATCACACTTGGCTAGAAGCCATATACGGCGGGCCTTGCAGCGTAGATGGCACAACGCAACACTTGATTATTGTTGGGATGGGCAAGCTAGGCGGACGCGAGCTTAATGTGTCATCTGATATTGATTTGATTTTTGCTTATGCAAGCGCAGGTGCAACTGCTGCTGGCCAAGACCAACAAACCATCTCTAACCAAGACTATTTTACCAAGCTGGCAAAAAAACTAATTTCTGCCATGGATGAAACCACTGAAGATGGCTTTGTTTTTCGCGTGGATATGCGCTTGCGGCCATTTGGCAGCGAAGGCGTATTGGTATCAAATGTAGATGCGCTAGAAGAATATTATCAACAAAATGGCCGCGAATGGGAGCGTTACGCTTGGATAAAAGGCCGCGCCCTTTATACCAACAATCAAATTGGCTTGCAAGGCAATGTAGAAGCGCTATTAAAGCCATTTATTTTTAGAAAATATTTTGATTACGGCGCATTTGCATCAATGCGCGATTTAAAAATGCAAATTCAGCGCGATGTTAATAATAAAGGCATGCAAGACAACATTAAGCTGGGCCGCGGCGGCATTCGCGAGATTGAATTTATAGCGCAAGTGTTTCAGTTAATTCGCGGCGGTCAAGATATTAGTTTGCAAATAAAACCAACATTAAGCGTGTTAAACTTATTACAAAACAAGGGCTTATTGCCAGACAAAACGGTGAGTGAATTAACCGAAGCTTACATTTTTTTGCGTAATTGCGAACATCGACTAATGTATGTGGACGACGCGCAAACGCACGAATTACCAAAAACAACCGAGGCAAGAGCGCGTATTGCAAAAGCCATGCATTTTACCGATTGGACAACATTTTTAGCGCAATTAAATGTGCACAGATCAAATACGCAGCAACATTTTGCTGCCACTTTTAAAGTTGATGTTCAAGCAATAAATATAAATGAAACTGCCATCTGGCAAGGGTTAATCGATGCCGAAGCTGCCCTGCAAGCACTATCCAGTGCGGGGTTTGGCGATGCTGCCCAAACCTTGGCGCGCTTGCAAATGTTGCGAAATAGTAGCCGATACCAGCAATTGCCAGCGCTTAGTCGGCAGCGTTTTGATGCCTTAATGCCGCACAGCATTGCGCAAGCTGCACTGATGCC
>JAYTEL010000197.1:0-4454 GCA_043735225.1 Methylotenera sp.
GGAAAGCCAAGTTCGCGTCCGCGTTTTGCACCATGCACCACCTTGCCGCTTACACTGTAATTGCGACCTAGCAATTGCGCGGCGAGTAGCAAATTGCCAGAAAATAAGGCATCGCGAACACGTGTGCTGGATACGCGCTCACTATTAAAATCGACACGCGGCATTGAAATTAAGTTAAATCCGCCAGATTTAAAATCATCAATCGTGCCAGCGCGTCTTGCGCCAAATTTAAAATCATCACCCACCAAAATGGTGTTTGCATTGAGTTTATAGCGCAAAATGCTTAAGAATTCTGGCGCCGCAATTTTAGCAAAGCGTTTGTTAAACGCACAAACAAATACTTTTTGTATGCCTGCAGATTCAAAATATTCTAGCTTTTCGCGCAAATTGCTAATCCGTGCAGGTGCGTTAAGCGGCGTAAAAAATTCGCGCGGATGTGGCTCAAACGTCATCACCGCTGGCGTTAAATTTCTGGCTGCTGCCTGCCCACACAGCTTATGCAGCAGGGCTTGGTGGCCTAAATGCATGCCATCAAAATTGCCGATTGCTAATGCTAGCGGCTCATGCTTGATTAACGGTAAATGCCTAAAAACCAGCATAATAAACTTGCATTAATGCGCTGCTTTAAGTTTAAAATCGGCCAACCTAAAGCCACAAATATATAGGCACGCAAAATAGCTAACAGCGCCTATAACGATTAAGCCGCTCATATAAACGAGGCGATGCAACAAGTTAAATTGTAACCAATCTTGGCTATTGCCCGCTGCAAAATATAACACTAAACCCATGATGGCCAATGCAAGTGTGAGTTTTAACATAAAGCTAACCCAGCCTATTTTTGGAACAAAAAGTTGTGCCTTACGCAAATGATAAAATAATAATCCTGCATTTAAACAAGCGCCAAGGCCAATAGATAAGGCCAAACCAGCGTGTTTTAAATCGGTAAACCAATAAAAAATTAAATTTAATAGTTGTGTCGATATAAGCGTAAAAATGGCAATTTTTACGGGCGTTTTAATGTTTTGCCGCGCATAAAAACCTGGCGCCAGTACTTTCACCAAAATCAATCCAAGCAAACCTAAGCTATAGGCAATTAGCGCTTGCTGTGTCATTAATACATCGTGCGCGCCAAATTTGCCGTAATGAAACAGACAAATAACCAGCGGCGCCGCCAAAACGCCTAATGCAACCGCGGCAGGTGCGGCTAAAATAAACGTCAGGCGTAAGCCCCAATCCATGAGCTTTGAATACTCAGCGGCATCTTTGTTTGCCACACTTTTAGATAAACTGGGCAATAAAATTGTGCCTAAAGCCACGCCCAAAATACCCGTAGGAAACTCCATTAATCGATCGGCATAATATAACCAGCTGACCGAGCCTGTAACCAAAAATGTGGCGAATATAGTATTAATTAATAAGGATATTTGCGCAATTGATACGCCAAAAATGGCTGGCCCCATCAATTTCAAAATGCGCCGTGCGCCTGCATCTTTTGGGTTCCATTTAAAGCGTGGAATAAAGCCGATTTTTAACAAATACGGAATTTGATATGCCAGTTGCAATACGCCGCCCACAAAAACCGCCCACGCTAATACCATAATTGGCCGCTCAAAATATTTAGCGAAAAATAAGGCGGCAATAATAAACGACACATTTAGCCAAACAGGCGTAAAAGCTTGCACAAAAAAGCGCTGATAACTATTTAACACTGCGCCCGCCAGGGACGCCATGGAGATAAAAAAGATGTACGGAAATGTAATGCGCAGCAAATCAACCGTAATGTTAAATTTATCTGGCTGACCAGCATTCGCTTCACCTAGGTAATTGGGCGCGCTTATTGCCACAATCACTGGTGCGGCAATTACACCAGCGATAGTAACTACTAACAAAGCAACCAGCAATAGACTGCCAACATGGTTAACTAGTGCATGCGTTTCATCTACACTACGTTGATTTTTGTATTCTGATAGCACTGGCACAAATGCTTGGCTAAACGCGCCTTCTGCAAATAATCGGCGCAATAAATTTGGTATTTTAAACGCTACAAAAAAAGCATCCGTCATTAAGCCTGCGCCAAAAATGCGCGCAATCAAGGTATCGCGCACAAAACCTAATATGCGCGAGATAAACGTCATGCTACCAACAGTGGCCAATGCTTTAAGTAAGTTCATGCAGACTAACTAAAATTGTTTGTGTAATTTTAACATGCCACGCCTTTTTTTAATGATGGTTAAAATAAAGGCGCTTTAATTGTTTGTTTACAATGGTGAACTTAGCAATTGAAGCTTTCTGGGTAATTAAATAGCATGTTTTTTAGCGATTAAAAGCTTGCCAAAACTCACAAAAAACACTATTATGCATGGTTTCGTATTAACACTAACTTACAAATAGTTAAGGTATATCTACTTTAACAAACGCATTGGGATAATCAACACATGGCAAATACCGCACAAGCACGCAAACGCGCACGTCAATCTGTAAAAGTAAATGCACATAATTCTGCATTACGTTCAACGCTACGCACTGCAATTAAAAAAGTGCTCAAAGCGGTTGAGGCTGGCGATAAAACCGCAGCAATGATAACTTATCAGGAAAATGTTAGCGTGATTGATCGCATTGCAGATAAAAAAATTATCCACAAAAACAAAGCAGCACGTCATAAAAGCCGCTTAACCGCTGCGATTAAAGCCTTAAAAGGCGATGCGCCTGTGATGTTGGCTAAAAAAGCCGCACCAGCAAAAGCAAAAGCAGCGCCTAAAGCAAAAGCTGCATCAGCTAAAGTGGCCGCAAAACCTAAAGCAGCTGCTAAGCCTAAAACAGCAGCTAAACCAAAAGCTGAAAAATAAGACTTTTTAGTTTTATAAGTTAAGTTTAAAAAAGCCGCGTTTTGTGCGGCTTTTTTGTTGCGTGATATTTATTACATTAAATCCATTCGTGGTGATCTTATCAATCCATGAGCCAATCACCCTACAACAAGCGCAGGACGAACGGTAAGCGTAAATAATACTATTATTTCTCTAACTTTCGCCAATATGCAATTCGCTACGCGCGATTAGCGCAATATTTAAAATTTCTTTTTTATTTTTGCCAATTACCGTGAAATGTCCCATTTTGCGTGCTTTACGTGGCTCATGTTTGCCATATAAATGCAGCTTTAAATTTGCATGGCTGCAAGCCATATTCCATGCGGGTTTCACGCATGAATAAACAACTTCAGTTGGTATATTCTGCGGTGACAATTCTTGCGGTAGCTTCGTATTGTGTTGGGCATTTACTTTTGCACCTGCAAACCAGCTGTCACCCAAAATATTCACCATCACTGCATTGCTGTGCAAACTTGGATCGCCAAGTGGCAAGCCAGTCAGCACGCGCACTTGCTGTTCAAATTGATTGGTGACGCAGGCATCAATGGTGTAATGGCCGCTATTATGCGGGCGCGGGGCAATTTCGTTAACCAGTAATTGTTTGCCAACTACAAAAAATTCCACGCCTAATACGCCAACGTAACCCAATTTTTCGGCCAATTTTTTTGCTAACTCTTGCGCGTTGGCTTTCACGACTTCGCTGCACCGCGCTGGCACAATACTAATGTCTAAAATGCCATTTAAATGACTATTTTCTGCAGTAGGAAAACTTGCGATATTACCTTGCGCATCACGCGCCAGCACGACTGATACCTCTAAATCCAGCGCCATCATTTGCTCTAGCACGCAAGTTTCTTGCTTAAATTCTGCGAACGCTTTTTGCGCTTCAAGCTGATTTTTTACCCGCACTTGACCTTTACCATCGTATCCAAAACGTGCTACTTTTAAAATGGCTGGATACAGCGGGCTGTTGTTATCAGGCAAATCTTTTGTGCTATCAATTACCGCAAATGGCGCGACTGGCAAGCCAGCGCCTTTAATAAAGTTTTTTTCTAAAACGCGGTGCTGTGCAATTAACACGCATGCTGCAGAGGGCCTTACAGTGGTAGCAAGCGCTAACATTTCTAGCGATTTGGCAGGTACATTTTCAAACTCCGTGGTCACAGCCGCACATGTTTCTGCCATCTTTTTAAGCGCTGCTACATCATCAAAATCGGCGCAAATATGCACATCGGCAATCATGCCTGCAGGGCTATTTATATCGGGGTCTAGCACCGTGACTTTATAGCCAAGCTCATGCGCGGCTACCACAAAAAAGCGACCTAACTGGCCGCCGCCCAGCATGCCCAGCATGGCGGGCGCTGTGATTATTTGCTTTGCTTGCATGCTTATACTTTCTTAAATTATGGTTTCTCGGTCAGCATCATGTTAATCACTTTATCACTCTGTTTGATACGAAATTCTGCTAATTTATTGGCCAAATTTGCATCACTATTCGCCAAAATACTGACTGCAAACAGCCCAGCATTCGCCGCTCCTGCCTCACCAATCGCAAAAGTGGCAACAGGAATGCCTTTTGGCATTTGCACA
>JAYTEL010000198.1:0-2812 GCA_043735225.1 Methylotenera sp.
AAACCAGCACGGTTGAGCCAGCTGGAATAACTGCGTATTGAGGTTTGTGTGCGCCGCAAGCTGATAATAACAGTAGGCAAATTAAGATAATTTTGCTCAAAACATAGCGTTGAAATGATCTTAAAAGAAATAGAAAGAAATAGAAAGAAAAGTAAGAAATTTCTTGATAACTCTAACAGCTTAACTTGTAAGTGTTACATATAAACAAAAAAGCCAAGCAAAAGCTTGGCTTTTTAACACAATCAATCACTTAAACCGAAAACGAGCTACCACAACCACAGGTAGACGTTGCTTGTGGGTTACGAATCACAAATTGTGAGCCTTGGAGGTTATCTTGATAATCAATTTCTGCACCCATTAAATATTGCAAACTCATTGGGTCGATTAGCAAAGTAACGGTATCTTTCATCACTTGCGTGTCGTCCTCGTTCACTTCTTCTTCAAAAGTAAAGCCGTATTGAAAACCCGAGCAACCACCGCCGCTTACAAATACGCGCAGTTTAAGATCTGGGCTGCCTTCTTCTTCAATCAGCTCTTTGACTTTTTTGGCGGCATTATCGGTAAACACCAACGGGGTAGGCATTTCTATGTCTGGCAAATCAGTTAAAGTATTCATTTTTGCTCCTTAAAACTATTAAAATTCAAATTGATTGACTATTAACTGGGGTTAATGTTCAAACTTACAAGCCATAACTCTTTTATCTATAGAGTTTCGTCTGATACGCCATCGCCCAAATAAACGAGCTTACCTTCAATCACAGCGCCAGTGTGCATCTCAAGTGATTTGTAATACAAATCGCCAACAATACGGGCTTTGGTTTGCAGCTCAATAAAATGGCTTGAACTTACAGCGCCAACAACTTTGCCGTTAAGCACAATTTTAGCGGCGGTTACAGCGCCTTCTATGTTGCCATGCTCACTTAAAATAAGGGTGCTTGGAGTGCCGTTTTGTTCAATCACGTTGCCGCGAATAGCGCCATCTACACGTAAGCCTCCACTAAAATGTAAATTACCTTCAATGCGGGTTTCCGCGCCTACTAAGGTATCTATACGACTATCAATTTTGTTGGCTTTTTTAAAAAACATGTGCTTTCCTAATTTAACTTTGCAAAAAATGTTATTTTGATTTTTTGCCGAGCATATTTTTGTAAAAAAATAAATCTTCTTTTATCTTGATATTATCATCTTGAACGCTCGCAAGTTCTTTTGCAAGGTTATTATTGGTTGCTAACTCTACTTGCAATTCGCGTTGAGCGCCCACCAATTTAATCTCTAATTCTTTATTATCTAATAATGTTTGCTGCAACTGTAGCTTAACGTTTTTACTTTCGTTATCGTGCAATAGCCAATAAGCTAAACTAAAACCCAGCGCAGCGCAGATAAAACCCAAACTAGCTTGAAAGTACCATGGACGCTTTGAGCGCACCGCCACTTGCTTGGCAGTTAATCCAAAATGACGGCGAATGTTGCGGCGAACTGGTTTCATTAGTTAATTATGGTAGCAGCGGCACAACTTGTAAACCGCAGCTTTCGTCTAAATCAAACAATATATTCATATTTTGTACCGCTTGTCCAGCCGCGCCTTTAACCAAGTTATCTTGCACAACTACAATTGTTAAATAATTAGCACCCGCTTGTGGATGTAAAGCGATGCGTAATTGGTTAGAGCCACGAACAGAGCGCGTTTCTGGCAAACTGCCAGCTGACAAAACATCTACAAATTGCTCGCTTGCATAACGCTCTTCATACAAACTTTGTAAATCTGTCGACAAACCTTTTGGCGATAATTTCACATAAATAGTTGATAACATACCGCGAATCATTGGGATAAGGTGCGGCACAAAAATAAAATCGATATTATTATTAGCAAGTTTGGTTAGCTGGGCATGAATCTCTGGGTGATGTCTGTGACCTGCAACACCATAAGCTTTCATATTATCGCTAGACTCTGCAAATAAAGTCGCTACTTCGGCTTTTCTACCAGCGCCAGAAACGCCAGATTTGCAATCGGCCACAATTGGCGCAGAAAAATCGATTAAACCAAGCTCTAATAACGGTGCTAAACCTAATATAACCGTGGTTGGATAGCAACCAGGGTTACCAATTACATGGGCTTTTTTAATATCATCACGATAAAGTTCGGGTATACCATACACAGCACTATTAAGAATATCGGCACAGGTGTGCGGCATTTTGTACCATTGCTCAAATATCGCGATGTCTTGCAACCTAAAATCGGCCGCTAAATCGATGATTTTTACATTGGCGGCCAGCAAAGCAGGCGCTTGACTCATAGCAATACCGTGCGGCGTTGCAAAAAAAACCACATCACATTGTGTTAAATCGACTATTGCTGGGTCACTAAATGTTAAATTAACAAGCCCACGCAAGCTAGGAAACATATCAGCTACAAACAAGCCTGCATCACCGCGCGAGGTTATCACTGTAAGCTCAGCATGCGGATGCAACACCAAAAGACGTAGCAACTCTACACCTGTATATCCAGTACCGCCAACAATGCCAATTTTTAGTTTTTTTGCCATATTTTTATACCTAAAACTTTATAAAGTTACCTAAAATTTCGTCTGTGTTACACATTCTAAAACATAAAGTTAATGGGACTTATATTGCACGAACAGTACAATCCATTAACGAAAAAGGCCGCAAGTGCGACCTTTTTTAATGCTAGACGCTCAATCAAGCGTTGAAAGCACTAGCGTTTAGAGAATTGTTTACGACGGCGAGCTTTGCGGAAGCCCACTTTTTTACGCTCAACTTCACGTGCATCGCGCGTTACAAAACCAGCTTGTGA
>JAYTEL010000199.1:0-5194 GCA_043735225.1 Methylotenera sp.
CAGATTTTGCGTTGGTTTAGTAGCCGCTTATCTTGACCAAATGCCGCTAAACAGTTAATGTTAAGGGTTCAAATATTCTTCATTTAAAGCAAGGCTTTATGGCAACACCGTCAAAAAATGCTAAACCTAATCCAGTTAGCGCACAAACTCAGGCTGAAAGTATTGACAATGGATTAGTTAATGCTGATTCTCACAAAAAAACTGCGCACGATATTAGCGGCGCAGAGATTGTGATTCGCTGCTTAAATGCCGAAAAAGTCAAATTTGTGTTTGGCTACCCTGGCGGCGCGGTGCTGCACATTTACGATGAAATTTATAAGCAAAATGGCTTTAAGCACATTTTGGTGCGTCACGAGCAAGCAGCTGTGCATGCGGCAGATGGCTTTAGCCGTGCCACTGGCGAAGTGGGCGTAGCGCTTGTCACCAGCGGCCCTGGCGCAACCAATGCCATTACTGGCATTGCCACGGCGTATATGGATTCGGTGCCATTAGTGGTAATCAGCGGCCAAGTGCCTGTGCCTGCAATTGGCCTAGACGCCTTTCAAGAAGTGGATATGGTGGGCATTACGCGGCCATGTGTAAAACACAACTTTTTGGTAAAAGATGTGCGTGATATTGCCGCTACCATTAAAAAAGCGTTTTATATTGCCGCGACAGGCCGCCCTGGGCCTGTAGTGATAGATATTCCCAAAGATATTACTGCACATAAAACCAGTTTTCATTATCCTGAAACGGTAGAGTTACGCTCGTATAGCCCTGTATTAAAAGGACATAGCGGGCAAATTAAAAAAGCGCTTAAATTATTGCTTGAAGCCAAACGGCCGATGATTTACACGGGCGGCGGCCTAGTTTTAGGCGACGGCGCATCAGAGTTAGTTAAACTTGCGCGCGCGCTGGGCTACCCTGTCACCAATACCTTGATGGGCTTAGGCGGCTACCCCGCCAGCGATCCGCAATTTGTGGGCATGCTAGGCATGCACGGCAGTTATGAAGCCAATATGGCGATGCAACATTGCGATGTGTTAATCTCGGTTGGCGCGCGTTTTGATGACCGTGTGATTGGCAACCCCAAGCATTTTTTAAGTCAAAAACGCAGTATTATTCATGTCGATATTGATCCATCGAGCATTTCTAAACGGGTAAAAGTTGATGTGCCAATTGTGGGCCATGTGCAAGCGGTGTTGGCTGAAATGAACGAATTGCTCGCGGCTGAAAAAATAGCATCAAAGCCTGATATTGCCGATTGGTGGGCGCAAATTAATGAATGGCGCAAAGTGCATGGAGGCAGGTACGAGAACTCCAGCTTAGTGATTAAGCCGCAATACGTGGTTGAAAAATTGTGTGAAGTCACTAATGGAAATGCGTATGTAACCAGCGACGTTGGTCAGCACCAAATGTGGGCTGCGCAATATTATAAGTTTGAAAAACCGCGCCGCTGGATCAATTCTGGGGGCCTAGGCACCATGGGTGTGGGCTTGCCGTATGCGATGGGCTGCCAATTTGCCGATAAACATGCAGATGTTGCTTGCGTAACGGGCGAAGGCAGTATTCAAATGAATATTCAAGAGCTTTCTACCTGCGCGCAATACGGCCTACCAATTAAAGTGATTTTGCTTAACAACCGCTATTTGGGCATGGTGCGCCAGTGGCAAGAGTTTTTCTACGCAGATAGGTACGCAGAATCGTACATGGATAGCTTGCCTGATTTTGTTAAATTGGCCGAATCGTATGGTCATGTAGGCATGCAAATTAACAAGCCTGGCGATGTTGAAGGCGCGCTAAAAGATGCCTTTGCCATGAAAAGCAAGTTTGTATTTATGGATTTTATAACTGAGCAAAAAGAAAACGTGTTTCCCATGGTGGAAAACGGCCTAGGCATTTCAGAAATGATTTTAGGTAAAGATGCCGATGGTGTGGAGCTTCGATCATGAAGCACATTATCTCGCTGTTGATGGAAAACGAAGCCGGTGCGCTATCACGCGTGGCTGGGCTATTTTCAGCGCGCGGTTACAACATTGAATCGCTAACCGTTGCGCCAACTGAAGAAGCAACCATGTCGCGTATGACCATTGTCACCAGCGGCACCGATGAAGTAATAGAGCAAATTATTAAGCAGCTTAATAAGCTGATTGATGTGATTAAAGTGCTGGATTTAAACGATGGTAAATTTATTGAACGCGAACTCATGCTGGTAAAAGTTAAGGCATCGCCCGCTTTTAGAGACGAAATGAAACGCATGTGCGACATTTTTCGTGGCCGCATTATCGACGTGGCAGATGGCAGTTTTACCATTGAGCTTACCGGCTCTGGCAGTAAATTAGATGCTTTTATCGAAAGCTTAGACAAATCCGCAATTTTAGAAACAGTGCGTACTGGTGCCAGCGGCATTGGCCGTGGTGATCGAATTTTAAAACTATAACTATATGAACCATAAGGAAAAAGCAATGAAAGTGTATTACGACAAAGACGCAGACTTAAGCATTATTAAAAGTAAAAAAGTAACCATCGTCGGCTACGGCTCTCAAGGTCACGCCCACGCGGCCAACTTAAAAGATAGCGGCGTTACCGTTACTATTGGCCTGCGTAAAGAGGGCAGCTCATGGGCCAAAGCGGTTGCCGCAGGTCACAACGTGCATGATATTGCCGATGCGGTTAAAGATGCAGATGTGGTGATGTTGCTATTGCCAGACGAAACGATGGCAGGCATTTTTCATGCAGAAGTGGCGCCAAACATCAAAAAAGGGGCGGCATTAGCGTTTGCACACGGATTTAATATTCATTACAACCAAATTGTGCCGCGCGCCGATTTAGATGTGATTATGATTGCGCCAAAAGGCCCAGGCCACACGGTGCGAAGCGAGTATTTAAAAGGCGGCGGTGTACCAAGCCTAATCGCGGTTTATCAAAACACATCTGGCAAAGCCAAAGACCTTTCACTTTCTTACGCAGCGGCCAACGGCGGCACTAAAGGCGGCGTGATTGAGACTGACTTCCGCGAAGAAACCGAAACGGACCTTTTTGGCGAACAAGCGGTGTTATGCGGCGGCGCGGTTGAGCTGGTTAAAGCAGGCTTTGAAACATTAACCGAAGCGGGCTACGCACCAGAAATGGCCTATTTTGAATGCTTGCATGAGCTTAAATTGATTGTGGATTTAATGTACGAAGGCGGCATTGCCAACATGAATTACTCTATTAGCAATAACGCGGAATACGGCGAATACGTGACTGGCCCACGCGTGATTGGCGATGAAGCGCGCGCTGCCATGAAAGAATGCCTAAAGAATATTCAAAATGGCAATTATGCTAAACAGTTTATATTAGAAGGCCGCACTAACTACCCTGAGATGGTAGCGCGTCGCCGTTTAAATGCCGCGCATCCAATTGAACAAGTGGGTGGCCAACTGCGCGCCATGATGCCTTGGATTGCTAAAAACAAATTGGTAGATCAATCTAAAAACTAGTTTTTTAGTCGCTAGATTTAAGATTTAAGATTTAAGACTTTAAATATTAGTTTTAAAAAGGGCAAATCGTTAAACGCTTTGCCTTTTTTAATTTAGGCTATCTTTTTACCCCGTCATTCTCGCGAATGCGGGAATCCATTGTAAAAAATGGTTAAGATTCAAAATGGATCCTTACATCCTCTCTAACCTCGCTACTTTGTAGCGACCTTAGGAGTGCGGGGATGACAAAATTTAGGAAAATAACATTGAAACTTAGCATACTTTTTCAGCATCTGGCCCCCAAGCAAGCATTGACCCGGCTTGCAGGCTTGCTCGCTAATAAACAATGTGGCGCTCTTACCACTAACGTTATTGCTTGGTTTGTAAAGCGGTATGACGTAAATATGGCCGAAGCGGCGAACCCTGACATTACCAGCTATGCCAGTTTTAACGATTTTTTTACGCGCCCGCTTAAAATGGGCGCACGGCCTATTGCAAAAGCAGTGTTTATTTGCCCTGTCGATGGTGCAATTAGCCAATTTGGAAACATTGAAATAGACCAACTATTTCAAGCAAAAGGCCATCATTACTCAACGATAGCTTTAGTTGGCGGCAATCAAAAATTAGCTAAAAAGTTTGAAAACGGCCACTTTGCGTGCTTATATTTAAGCCCAAAAGATTATCATCGCATTCATATGCCGTGCGATGGCGTATTAAAAACAATGACTTACGTGCCAGGCGACTTGTTCTCGGTTAATCCAACAACTGCCGCCAATGTGCCCAATTTATTTGCGCGAAATGAGCGCTTGGTGTGCGAGTTTGAACAGTCGCAGCTCGGCACTTTTGTGATGGTGCTGGTAGGTGCAACGATAGTTGGCAGCATGGCAACGGTTTGGCACGATGCGGCAGATGGCACCAATAGCAATGTTATCAACCCGCCGCGGAGCAAAAACGTTCGCACTTGGTCATATATAGATAAAAATATTGTATTAAAACAAGGCGATGAAATGGGCCGATTCTTGCTTGGCTCTACTGTAGTAATGCTGTTTGAAAAGGATGCCCTACAATTTAACGCCGAATGGCAACCAGCGCAAAGCATCAAATTTGGTGAAAATATGAGCAACCTGTAGGAGCGACGACCCCGTCGCGAAAAATGAAGCTTTTTGGGCGTGCCTCCTACAAAACGTGCTTCGCTAAAGTCTTATGTAAACCAGTCCTCGCTTTATTATCAACAACTTTATGATGCAAATGTGTCGATAACTCATTTAATGCCAATGTATAGACTTCGCGTTTAAACTCAATCACATCTTCAAGCGGCACCCAATAATCACTCCAACGCCATGCATCAAACTCTGGGTGATCACTCGCGCGCAAGCTAACATCGGTATCGCGGCCCACCATGCGCAGCAAAAACCAAATTTGCTTTTGCCCTTTATAGCTGCCGCGCCATTCACGTTTTACCCAGCTAGTTGGCACTTCATAGCGCAGCCAATCACGCGTACGGCCCATAATTTCCACGTGTTTAGGGTGCAAGCCAACCTCTTCCATCAGCTCACGATACATGGCTTGCTCTGGGCTTTCGCCGTATTTAATGCCACCTTGTGGAAACTGCCAAGCGTGTTCACGAATACGCTTGCCCCAAAACACCTGATTTTGAGCGTTACACAGAATAATCCCCACGTTTGGGCGAAATCCGTCACGATCTAACATGCTAATTACTACCTAAAATATTTATGCTATTTTTTCATATTTTT
>JAYTEL010000200.1:0-2100 GCA_043735225.1 Methylotenera sp.
AACGTCGTAGTCACCGGCAAGATGCTCTAGCGCTTGCCGATAACCCACACAGCGCATAGCTGTTGATTCTGCTGTCAGACTGGGATATTTTTTTAGCAAGTTTTTAACTTCATCCACCAAACCATCTTTTAACATCGCCTCAAATCGCGCTGCAATACGCGCGTGCAGCACTTTTCGATCACTGGGGATTAGCGCGATTTTAAGCAAATTGTATGGTAACTTTTCTGTGGATTGCTTGGCAAAAAGGCTGGTCATGCTTTCACCCGTAATTTCAATCACCTCCAACGCCCGCTGAATGCGCTGCATATCGTTAGGTTGCAATCGCGCTGCGGTTGCTGGGTCTAGCATTGCAAGCTTGGCGTGCATGGCTGGCCAACCTATTTGCGCGGCTTCTGTGTCTAATATTGTACGTATTGCTTGGTTGGCCTCTGGCAAGCCACTTAAACCGCTCTGCAAGGCTTTAAAATACAACATGGTACCGCCAACCAATAGCGGAATTTTGCCGCGCGCGGTAATATCCGCCATCAATCGTAACGCATCACTTCTAAAATTCGCTGCACAATACGCGCTAGTTGGGTCAATGATATTGATTAAGTGATGTGGCGCAGCTGCAAGCGTTACCGCGTCAGGCTTGGCAGTGCCAATATTCATATCTTTAAAAACTAAAGCAGAATCGACACTGATTATTTCAACGGGCAGCTTTGAATGCAAATAAACCGCCGCGCCCGTTTTGCCGCTGGCGGTAGGGCCCATTAGGTAGATTGCTGGTGGCAGCTTTTGATTATTCATGTTTCACTATTCATATGTCAATGCTGTAATCAATACTAATCATCTCCCATCTCCCATCTCCCGTCATTCCCGCCTACGCGGGAATAACGGGAAAGAAAAGTGATTGTTGAAGCATTATTTGCCTCGCATAAACATTTTATCCAGGTCTGATATCGAAACTTGAAACCACGTAGGACGGCCGTGATTACACATGCCGCTGCGTTCGGTGGCTTCCATATCGCGCAATAAGGCGTTCATTTCAATGATGGTTAATATGCGGTTGGCGCGCACCGCGGCGTGGCAGGCCATGGTGCCTAGCAGTTCGTTTCTGCGCTCTGTTAGCGCTCGACTGGCGCCAAATTCGCGTAAATCTTTTAGCACGTCGCGGGCAAGCTTTACCGCATCGGCGTTTTGCAGCATCGTAGGTACAGCGCGCACGGCCAGCGTGTTGGGCGATAAAATGGCAATATCAAAACCAAGCTGGGCTAGGCTTGATTCTGTGCTAGATAGCGCTTCTTGCACCGTCGCCACTTCTAATCTATCGGCATTAAAACTGACAGGAATCAGTAACGTTTGCATGGCGACAGATTGCGAGCCATTCTCACCATCAAGCGCATTTTTAAGCTGCTCGTACATAATACGCTCGTGCGCGGCGTGCATATCAATCACCACCAAGCCAGCGGCATTTTGCGCCAAAATATACACGCCATGAATTTGCGCGACGGCGAATCCCAGCGGAAAATCCAGCGGTGCTTCGTATTGAGGTTGACCTTGCGACTGATTGGCACCAGTTGCATTTTCAAATTCTGATGCATAACAAACTGGGCTTGAAAATTGGCGATTTGCAGATAGAAGGCCTGAAAACTGGCCTTCTGCTTGCTCTGCACTTAACACGGATTTGCCATTATTACCCAATAAAGTTGGGTAATATGCAGTATTTTGCTGCGCATTGAATGGTATTTGCGCTTGGTATTTTGGATACCCTTCTACAAGATCAAGGCGTACAGGATTGAGTAAGTTTGGGGCGAATGGGTTAAATTGCGCTTGATTAGCAGTTGTCGCATTTGAAACGCCCGTTGGTGTTGCCAGCGCTTTGTGTAAACTGTGAAACACAAAGCGGTGAATGGCTTGGCCGTCGCGAAAACGCACCTCGGTTTTGGCAGGATGCACATTTACATCGACTAAGTTGGGATCTAACGTTAAAAAAAGCACATAAGCGGGGTGGCGATTATGATGCAGCACATCAGAAAAGGCTTGGCGAATAGCGTGACTTAACAATTTATCGCGCACAAAACGGCCATTTACATAGGCATATTGCGTATCGCGGCTGTT
>JAYTEL010000201.1:0-9046 GCA_043735225.1 Methylotenera sp.
TATTGCTTGCTGATAGTTTAAGCGATTATTTTGCCGATTAACTAACTTAATTTTCCATGTTTTGGTAGCCAATGTTTGCCCTGATTTGTGCCAACAAAAAACAAAATATGCGCCCGTTATCGCCCACAATAAAAACTGCATAAAATAATGCTTAATACCCGTGGTTGCCTCGCCAAACAAGCTGATAAAAGCCCAAGTACATAACATCCACAGTGCAATCAACAGCAGCAGCTCGTAAACACAAGCTGCCAGTAATTTTAACCGTGACGCGTTTTGGTTCATGCTATTTCCACCAGTAAAAAAGCCCGCTATCAGTTAAATAGCGGGCCTATATTTAATTAGCCACAATTATAATTCAGGCTCAAAATCCCATTCAGCCGATTCTCTGCGTAACCTTGCGCGCTCGGCATCAGGTAGCTTTTGATAATCAGCCCATTTTTTTCGTACATCCGCTTTTTTATCTGCGCTTAACGCACTAAACTCTTGATAACGTTTACGCGCATTTTCACGCTCATAAGGTGTCATGCGACTCCAGCTATGTAGGCGCTTTTGCACCAGCTGTTGTTTTTGTGCATCCATTTTTGGATAATCGTGGGCAATATCTAACATTTTTTCACGTTGCCAAGGCCTTAATGTATCCCACTGTGACCCTAGAGGCGCTAATACTTTACGCTGATCTTCCGTCAGTTGAACCCAAGTTTGCATTGGCTCGGCAGCAGTCTCACCATTTAGCGACGATGACACACTGCCTGATTTGAGGCTGTTTGATTTAGTACTACCCGATTTAATACTACCTAGGTCGCCTAAAGCCAGTTGTAAACTTTCGTTGGCATGCACCAAGGCAGTTATTTGCAAGCCCAACATGGCAAATGCTAACGCGACTAAAAATTTATTCATTAAACACTTGTTTTCTAAAAGTTTTTTAAAATTATTGCAGTTACATACTTTACTAGCGTTAACTGCTAGAGCTTAACGTGAGAACTATTTAATGACGGCTCAAAACCCCTGTCCACAAAAGCTTCTGGCGGTAAATCGGCACTTAATAAAAAAGCGTCGCTAGATTCTCGTGGTGCAAAAGATTGCATGCCAATAAATCCAGCCAAAATAGCTGCTAACACAATACCTGCCGTTGCTATGCGGTGTTGATCTGTCCAAGCTGAGAAGCTAGATAATGTTCCATCGCGATTAACACTCAAGCCTGAAGTTTTTGCAGCGTGCACTTGCTTTATATGTAACTGCAAGGCACGCTCACGGCCGTTTTCTAGCTGTTTAAGCGTTAGCATGCTTAAATGATTGGCGTGCGCGTCGAGCAAACCCGCAATTTGCTTGGCACTTAAATCTAAGCTTTGTGCATCTATTTCATTATCAGTTAATTCGTTTGTGCTCATCATTCTGCTCCTAATTGCGATAATGCTCTGCTGCCTAAACCCTGTTTTTGCAACAAAGCGGCAAGCGTGTGAACCGCGCGCGAGCAATGCGTTTTTACGCTGCCTTGCGAACAGCCCATCATTGCGGCGGTTTCTGCCACGTCCATTTCCTCCCAATAACGCAATACAAAGGCTTCTCGTTGACGCGCTGGTAGCTTTTCTATTGCTTTTTCAATGATGCGCAAGGTTTGGCTGCGCTCTAACTGAATAGCGGGGTTGTTGCCTTCGTCTTCCACGTCAATGGTGTCGAGCGGATCGTGATCTTCTTCGCCATCTTTACCCGCGCCAAAGCTAGATAATAGCGTTGTCCATAAGTTACGCACTTTTTGTCTGCGCCAAAAATCGCGCATGGTATTTTGCAAAATACGTTGAAACAGCATCGGATATTCGGCGACTGGTTTTTCTGCGTATTTTTCTGCCAGTTTTAACATAGCGTCTTGCACAATATCGAGCGCTGCGTGGTCGTCGCGCACGGCGTACACCGTTTGCTTAAACGCCCGCCGCTCTACATCGCGCAAAAAATCTGATAATTCTTGGGTACTTGCCATGAGCTTTGCTACCTAATCAATTGTCATTAGTATATCAGTTTTAGGTTTTTTGCCCGATTGTGCGTTTTTGAGTTTACATATCACCGCTTATGATACATATGTAATACGATTTGTAATATTCGCGCGTTTGGTTACAATAATAAAGTTAGATTATGGCACTAAGTCATCGGTGCTGTTATGTGTACTAATTTATGAGTACACAATTTTAGATGCATGGTTGGCATAAATTAAGGTCATTAATGACGCGCATTTTAATACTCATTGTTTTAGGCTTTATTGTGTTTAAATTAGTTAAACGCATGCTTGCCAATGCAGAATCTAAGCCATCTGCCAAACAACCCAAACCTTTAGCAGAAGAAAAAATGATTCAATGCAGCCAATGTGGCTGCCATGTACCCATCAGCGAAAGCAGCAGCAAAAATAATCAACTTATTTGCAACAATCCAGAATGCAACCAATAAACTCAGCACAAAATATATCTTTTAAAAATGATATTGCTAATAATTTACCTGAAAAAATAAGTGACCGTCTAACGGCTACGCGCTGGCGCAGCCTTAAACTGTACAATCTTTATCGCTTATTTATTACGCTGCTGTTACTCATTACGCAGGGGCTAATTGTTACCAGCAGCTGGCAACAAACCTTAAGCGCTAACTTATTCATCGATTTATTCTCTAGCTTAGTCACCTGTTATTTTATTTTTAGCGTCATTGCAGCAGTTTTTACTTGGCAAGAAAAACCTGATATTCACTTTAGCGTACCGCTACAAATTATCACCGATATTATTTTTATTGTGCTGCTGATGCATGCACAAGATGGCGGCCAAGGCAGTATCGGTTTGCTATTAATAATTGCCATTGCCAGCGCCAGCTTAATTAGCGACGGCCGCTTAGCCTTATTATATGCGGCCTTAGCAAGTATTGGCATGCTGCTGGCACAAACGTATCGTGTGTGGTTTTTTTCGGGCTTGAATGCATCTTACACGCCTACAGTGCTGCTGAGCTTGGGCTGCTTTGCAACTGCATGGCTAGCTTATAGCTTAGCTAAGCGCACCAAAGAAAGCGAATTATTAGCCTCGCAACGCGGCTTAGACGTGCAAAATATGGCGCAAATTAATGCGCTTATCACGCACGAAATGCAAGATGGTGTATTGGTTGTCGATGCTGACTTTTTGATTAAGCATTACAATCTTCAAGCTGAAAAACTATTAAGTTTGGAAGCAAAAAACTGGCAAGGCGATTTACTCGCCAACATTTCACCAGAAATCAATCAGCTTTTGCAAAATTGGCTAGAAGAAACCAATCTTAAAGTTGAAACCAATCTCAAAGTTGAAGCCAATCTTAAAGATGACGCCAAACTTTCAGTGGGCTTTGCGCCAACCCGCGCTGCGTCGCCAAATTTTATGCCAAATTTTATTAAGCTAAGCACGCAATCGCGCGAATTGCGATTGCGCTTTTTGCCAGTTGCAGACAATCCCAGCTTTAACAATCAACATTTGAATAACAATCAACCTAACAAGAACTATCAAGGTGCGGTGATATTTATTGAAGATTGGTCACAAATGCAAACGCAAGCGCACCAAGTGAAGCTAGCCGCATTAGGCCGCTTAACCGCAAATATTGCACATGAAATACGTAACCCCTTAAGCGCGATTAGCCATGCTAACCAATTGTTACAAGAGGAAGAATTTAACCCCGCCATTAAGCGCATGCTGCAAATTATTAGCGACAATGTTCAGCGCGTGGACCAAATTATAAAAGATGTACTAGAGCTTAATCGACGCGATCGCACCAATCAAGAGCTAATTGTGCTGGAAAATTTTATTTTGGATTTTTATACGCAGTTTTGCGCGGTAGAAAAAATTCCAGAAACTTGTTTTAAACTTAACCTAATCAATGCAGAAACCGCTGTCTCATTTGACAGGCGGCATTTAAACCAAATACTGTGGAATTTGTGTAAAAATGGCTGGCGCCACTGTAAAAAAAGTGAAAACAGCCTAGAATTAAGCCTTAGTTTAACCGACAAAACAAAAGCTTTTTATATCAAGATTAAGGATGATGGCGATGGCATACCAGAAAGCATCCGCAATCATTTATTTGAACCTTTTTTTACCACCGAAAAAACGGGCACTGGCTTAGGACTTTACATTGCGCGTGAGTTGGCCGACGCCAATGGCGCTAAATTAGAATTTGAATCAGTTGATTCTGCCGTGCCTTCTGGCTCAATATTTACGATTCACATTAAAAAAATCTAAGACAAAAAATGAAGAAAAGGGCTAGCTAACAATGGCACAACAATTTAATTGCCTAGTGGTAGACGACGAAACGGATATTCGCGAACTTGTAGTATTAACGTTGGAGCGTATGGATATTCGCGCCGATAGCGCAGCCAATCTAGAAGAGGCCAAACAGTTATTAACGCAAAGAAGTTACGATTTATGTCTAACCGATATGCGCTTGCCAGATGGCTTGGGATTAGAGCTAGTTGAGCATATTTCTGCCAAATATACCGGCTTACCCGTCGCGGTGATTACTGCTTATGGCAGCGCAGATAACGCCGTTTCGGCCTTAAAAGCGGGTGCATTTGATTATTTGACCAAACCTATTTCACTAAAACAGCTGCGTCCGTTAATAGAGTCTGCACTTAAATTATCAAGTAGTGACGCAAAAGACACCAAAAATACCGTTGATTTAATTGGCCATTCGCCCGCGATGGCTAATGTGCGCATCATGATTGAAAAACTGGCGCGTAGCCAAGCGCCTGTGTATGTCAGCGGTGAATCGGGTAGCGGTAAAGAACTCGCCTCGCGCTTAATTCACAATAATAGTTCGCGCCGCGACAAAGCCTTTGTTGCCGTTAACTGCGGCGCAATTCCTGAAAATTTAATGGAAAGTGAATTTTTTGGCTACAAAAAAGGTGCTTTTACAGGCGCTGGTCAAGACACTGCAGGCTTGTTTCAAGCGGCAAATGGCGGCACGCTTTTTTTGGATGAAGTAGCGGATTTACCGCTGGCCATGCAAGTTAAACTGCTGCGTGCAATTCAAGAGAAAAAAGTGCGAACTGTAGGTGGCACGGCAGAAGAAAGTGTAGACGTGCGCATCATTAGCGCCACTCATAAAAATTTGAGCACGCTGATGGAACAAGGCTTGTTTCGGCAAGATTTGTATTACCGCTTAAATGTGATTCAACTGCAAATGCCAGCTTTGCGTGACAGGCCAGAAGATATACCCGAACTTGCACAAAAATTACTACAAAAATTGTGCGCTGCGCAGTCAATTACCTTGCCAAAATTAGAAGAAAGTGCAGCTCAATTAATTGCAGCGCGTCATTTTGCGGGCAATGTGCGCGAGCTTGAAAATATGTTAGAACGCGCGCTCGCCATGTGCGACGGCCAAACCATTACTAGCGATGATTTATTGATGGGCAACGAGCCTGTCGCTAAAATCACCAGGCAACCAGATGCAGAAAATTTAGGATTTGTGCCCAGCCGCAACTTAGAAATTGGCTTGCCAGAATACTTAGAAGACATTGAAAAACGCGCCATTATAAAAGCGTTAGAAAAGGCCAATAACAACAAAACCGCGGCGGCTAAATTACTTGGCGTTAGTTTTAGAACATTGCGTTACCGTCTTGCCAAACTTGGTTTGGCTAAAGACGAAGACGACAATTTGGAGGACGAAGAACTGACTTAAACTAGTTGGCCAACACCTAACTTAGCGCAATAAACAAATAAGTCACATAAAGCGCACCATTTACAATTATATGCCATACACGAATGCCGCCTTTTGCCATTAAATAGCGCAGCCACAACGCTGCAATTAGGGTAATCACGATACCTGCCAGCACTTCTTTACGCGGCACCCACGGCGTCAGCATAATACCAATAGCGGGTAATAAAGTGCCTTGAAACACCATTGCGCCTGTGATGTTGCCAAACGCCAGCGTATCTTTCCCTTTACGAATCCACAAAATGCTGTTTACTTTTTCAGGCAATTCAGTTGCGATGGGAATAATCAATAAAGACAGCATTAACGCCGAAATATTTAAGATTTCTGAAGCCGCCTCAACGCCATTAATAAAACCTTTTGCACCTGCAATTAATAAAGCCAAGCCAATGAGTAGCTGCAAAACTATGGTGGCAGTATTGGTGGGAATGCCGAGCTTATTCAAAAACATATCACTTTCAGCTTCAGTTGCGTGACCTTCTGCAACCAAGTTTTTCGACGCGCGAATGGTTTGCCAAACATAAACCACATACGTCAACACCATTAAAATACCCATGGCGTAGCGAGCGGCTGAATTTGAGTGCGGTATATATAAAGCCACCGCGGCAAACATAAATGCGGCAATAAAGTAGTTTAAATCGCGCGTTAACCCTGTGCGCTCTGGCCGTAAATGGCCTTGCGTACCGCGCCGCTTCCATACCGAAGCTGCCATCAAGAAAATAGATAATGTTGATAACATTAAAGGCGCACCCAAAATTGCACCCACGCCAATTTCATGATTAGTAACGGTATTGCTGGTGCCAGCAAAAATGGCTAATAGCGGCACCATAGTTTCGGGCAAGGCCGTGCCAACTGCCGCAAAAATAGAGCCTGTTACGCCTTCTGAAATACCGAGCTTTTCGCCTAAATGCTCAAGCGCGTTGGTGAATACTTCGGCGGCAATTAAAATTACTACCAACATTGCCAATAATTGTAAAAAAACCATTATTAAATTCTCTCAAAACAAATTTGTATAAATAAACATTGCATTAAAAACTAGGTAAACTACTATTTTATAGGATTAATGGCCGTTTTCGCCAACAAACCGTTTATGCGCGCTATTAAAGTTAATAAACTCAACATTAATTCACTCGAAATTAGTTCAATTGTGATTGATAAGCTTGGCTTTGCAAACGCTGCAAAACAAATTGCGTCGCCTAATTTTGATGCGCGCCCAACAACCGAAATTAGCATGATTGTGATTCATAACATCAGCCTGCCGCCCAATCAATACGGGGGTTCTGGCGTTGTGCAACTTTTTACCAATATGCTGAATCCTGATGAACATGCTTATTATGCACAAATTCACACGCGCCAAGTGTCATCACATTTTTTCATTCGACGTGATGGCGAGTTACTTCAATTTGTATCATGCCTAAAACGCGCTTGGCATGCTGGCGCATCCCTTTGGCAGGGCCGTGAACGTTGCAACGATTTTTCAGTCGGAATAGAGCTTGAAGGTAGTGATTATGATGCATTTGAAATCGCGCAATATCAAACGCTCAATAAATTAATAAAAGCGTTAAAAAAAACTTATTCTATTCAACAGCTTGTAGGTCACAGTGATATTGCTCCAGGCCGCAAAACCGATCCTGGGCCGTTTTTTGAATGGCAAAAAATAAATGGTGATTCTTAACAATCAAAACCTTGCAATCAAACCTTAAAAATAATATTGAAACCAAATAATGCATAAAATATCTGCTTACTTTTTTGTTGGCTTACTGAGTTTGTTTCTAGCGGCATGTGGTAGTAAAGACGGTAAAACAGATGATAAATCGGCACATAAAAATGGTGACAAAAAAGCTGCAAAAGCCACGTTGGTTACCGTTACAAAAGTTAGCAATCAAGGCTTAGAAACCACGCAAGTTGCGATTGGCACGCTTGAAGGCCTTATTAGTCCAATCGTGGCAGCAGAGGTATCGGCGCGCGTACTTAAGTTTTACGTTGTGGCGGGTGAACAAGTCAAACAGGGGCAATTGATTGCTACCTTAGATGCGTCCGATTTTGGCATGCAGCGTAGTGAACAACAAGCTGAAATTGGCCGCATTCAAGCGCTAATGGATAATCAAGCTAAAACGGTTGCGCGTAATCAAATATTGGTTAACAAAAATTTTATCTCTAAAAACGCAGTGGATAACGATATTTCACAGCAAAAAGTGCTGCAACAGCAACTTGCCGCAGCTAGGGCGCGCGCAGGTAGTATTAATCATGATAGCAATAAAACCCGCGTGGTTGCGCCCGTTAGCGGCGTGGTTGAAAAGCGCATGGTTAGCCAAGGCGAATTCGTTCGCGTTGGCGACCCACTTGTGCAAATAGTTTCTAGGCAAAAATTGCGTGCGCATTTACCATTTCCAGAGCAAACTGCTGCGCTATTTAAGGCGGGTTTAAAGGTGCGTTTAATCACCCCAACTAGTGATAAAGCGGTTAAAACTATTATTCACGAACTTAAACCGATGGTGACTGAAGGCAGTCGCAGTATTGATATTATTGCTGATATTGCAGATGGCGCGCCAGGTTGGCAACCAGGTGCGAGCGTAACAGGTACAGTCGTATTGGCTGAAAATGCAGCTGCGATGATGATTCCTGAGCAATCTTTAGTGCTGCGACCCGCTGGCGAGGTGGTGTATGTGGTGCGCGATAACCTTGCCTACCAGGCAATTGTTAAAACGGGTCAGCGCCAAAATGGGTTGATTGAAGTAGTGGATGGTTTGCAAGAAAACGATGTGATTGTAGTGGACGGTGCTGGATTTTTAACTGACAAAACGCCAGTGAAAATTGCGCCCGTTAATGCGCCTAATAGCATTAAAAAGCTGCCGTAAAATATTCAATTTCTAAGCAAATTTCTAAATTAGCTTAGGCGCAAGCAAAAAATTGCAACACAGCATAAGTTTTATATGTACTAAGTAATTTTTTGCTAAAGCCCATATTTACAAGTATCGCAGCTCGATGACGAAAGTTTAATTTTTACAATGACCCTACCCGAACTCTCTATTAAACGCCACGTGCTTGCATGGATGCTGTCTGGCGTCATCATTTTATTTGGCTTAATCGCCTATCAGCGCATCGGTGTCGACCGCATTCCATCTATTGATTTCCCTGTCATTATGATTAACACCACTTTACGCGGCGCGAACCCTGATGTGGTGGATACCAGCATTACGAGCGTCATCGAATCGGCCATTAATACCACGCCTGGCATCGATCATATTCAGTCCGCCTCGTCACCTGGGGTATCAAGCATTAGCATTACATTTGTGCTTGGCAAAAATATTGATGTGGCCTATAACGAAGTGCAATCAAAGGTAAA
>JAYTEL010000202.1:0-16231 GCA_043735225.1 Methylotenera sp.
TGCTAATGAACCATCTTTTAGGTTGTAAGCAGCCAAGAAGCAACGTACGCCAAATTCAGCACCTGAACAACCTGTTAAGATTTTGTCTTTACGGATTTGAGGAGCATTTGTATTTGTTGCACCAATTTTTGGATCATTAACTAACGTTGACCACATTTTAGCGCCTGTTTTAGCGTTTAAAGCAACTAAGTTGCCATCGTTTTGTTGAAGCATAATTTTGCCGTCACCAAAACCTAAACCGCGTGAAACGTTATCGCAGCACAAAACAGCTTGTACTGATGGATCTTGTTTCGGGAAATATGACCAAACAATTTTTTGATTGTCGTTTAAATCTAATGCGTATACGTTATTTGGAAATGCTGTATGCACATACATCATGTTACCAACAACTACTGGTGCACCTTCATGGCCACGGTTTACGCCAGTTGCAAATGTCCAAGCTGCTTTAAGGTTTTTTACGTTACCTTTGTTGATTTGAGCTAGTGCACTGTAACCTTGTTGTTCGTAGTTACCACGTGGGTCAACCCAGTTATTTGGGTTTGCGATTGCTGCTTCTTGGTCTGCAGCTGCTGATGCTACCATCGGCATTGCCGCTGATAAACCTGCAACTAGGCCTAAAGCTAGCTTCATTGTGTTAAATTTCATCTTTATCTCCAAAGTGATGTTACTAAGGGTTAATTAAAAGTAAGCTCAACATTTGCGATTTATATTACAATTTTCATTGTTGTATTTACCACAAATTTTAGGATTACTTTACAACGCATTTTATTGCGCGAACTGCAATATAAAACAAGTTATTTTAAATTGCAACAGTTTAGTTACAATTTATTAACAAATGTTCAATATATTTATTAATTATTTTATAATATTTTTGTTTGCTTCTTAAAAAGTCAATTAAATCAAGTAGAAAGAATAAATCCTGCGATGAGTGTAACCATTAATAATTTGTATCCTGAAATAGAGCCTTTTAATAAAAACCACCTAAATGTCTGTCAATTACATCAAATGTATTATGAAGAGTGCGGAAATTCAAATGGAATTCCTGTTGTTTTTTTGCACGGCGGACCTGGCAGTGGTTGCAACCCAACGCAGCGGCGTTTTTTTGATCCCAAGCATTATCGCATTATTTTGTTCGATCAACGAGGTTGTGGCCGTAGTACACCGCAAGGCGAAGTTGTAGACAATACGACAGATGATTTAGTGCAGGATATTGAAGCTTTAAGAAATCATCTAAATATCGCCAAATGGCACGTATTTGGCGGCTCTTGGGGCAGTAGTTTGGCGCTGGCCTATGCAGTTAAACATGTAGATACTATTATTTCTTTGGTTTTACGCGGTATTTTCTTAAGCCGCACTAGTGAGCTGGCTTGGTTTCTGGGCGATGTAAAACATTTTCAGCCAGAAGGATGGCATCGACTGATTAGTTATTTACCTGAAAGTGAGCGCGATAATATATTAGCTGCGTTTGCAATACGGATTTTTTCTAACGATGTGGCAATTAATATTCCTGCGGCAATTCATTGGAATAATTATGAATCGAACATGATGCGGTTGTTGCCAAGCGAGCCTACAAAGCCAAATGAAACAGCGCCCACAAAAACAGCCGATGAAATAACTAAAGAGAATTTAACCGAGCTAGCGCGTGCGCGCGTGCAAATCCATTACATACAAAACCAATGTTTTATGGATGGAGAAGCCATATTAAAGGCGGCCACAACCTTAAACGCGATTCCCACCGTGATTGTGCAAGGGCGTTATGATATGGTGTGTCCGCCCGTAACGGCGTGGCAGCTTGCACAAGCGATGCCTGCCGCTAAGTTGGTAATGGTAGGCGATGCAGGCCACTCGGCAATGGAGCTTGGCATTATGCAAGCGTTAATCGCGGCTACTGAAGGCTTTAAAAGCTTGCATTAATGCCATATAACTTGGCCTAAAAAAATGATGCACGATGAGGAATTAATCAGCAATAAACAACTTGCGCAAAACGCGGCGCCTAAGCCATCACTTTTAAGTAAGCCGCTGCACGCCTATGAAAAGCAAGAATACGCAACGCCACTTTTTGTATTACGCGAGACTTTGGCTGGTTTTGCGCGCCACAATATATTGGGTTTATCAGCCTCACTTTCGTTTTATGCTTTATTTGCGTTGATACCTTTAATGTTATTGATGTTTTTTTTGCTCAGTCATTTAGTTGTGTCATCAGATTACGCAATTGTAAAGTTAGCTATTTTAATGGGTAATTTAGTGCCCGATTTAAGCAGCACTGTCATGGTAGAGGTGTATAAAGCAACGCATACTAAAGCCGCTTGGGGCGGTTTGGGTTTGCTTGCACTATTGTGGACAGCCGCGCCGCTAGCGGGCGCCATGCGATCTGCCTTTTACACAATCGCAGCTAAGGTTGAAGCGCCCTCTTTTTTTAAACGCAAATTTAAAAACGTGGTATCAGTTTTAGGCATTTTGCTACTGTTTTTTTTGTTTACTTCAGCTGGTTTTATCATCGAAAGCGCTATTCGCTTTTTAGCTGTGCATTTTCCAGCCGCGCAGATGAGCATTGTTGGTGTGGTGGGCTCTTTAATATTAACCACTTTATTAATTGCCATTTTTTATAAAGTGTATTTTCCCTTGCGGGTGGCTTATACGCACTTAATGTTGGGCGCTTTATTAACCGCACTATTATGGCTAGTAATGCGCCCAGCGTTTGGGCTGTTTTTAACAATGAATCAACAATATGGCGCGATATTTGGCGGTATGAAAGCGTTATTTGTGTCGATTACTTGGCTGTATTTAAATTTTGCCGTATTTTTGCTTGGCACCGAATTAATGTCAACATTACGAAAAAAAGATGTGTTGTTGCTTGCAGGTTTGTTTAATAGCACCACCAGCAAATCCAATCGCGCTAAAAAAAATTATATTGATGCGTTAATGTTGCGCTACGGGCTTCATTTACGGCGCGGCGAATATGTGTTTGAGCGCGGCAATACCGAGCGCAATTTGTATTATTTGGTGGAAGGTACAATAGTGCTATCAAACGGTGATAAAATTCACCGTGAACTGCAAGCCGATGATTACTTTGGCGAAATGGCGATCTTAACCAAAAAGCCGACAACTGCAAACGCCATTGTCACCTCAAATGAAGCGCGAATTATTGTGATTTATGCTGAAAGTATCGATACCATGCTTGCTGATAACCCGAATATTGCTATGCAACTACTAGAGCATTTAGCGGGTCGATTACAAAGCAATTTTAGTTAAACTTACAATTTAAATGGCCATATCAAACTCATCTTCAAACTCATCACAACCTAATGCGCAGGCCATTCAAACATTAATTAATGCGCTTAATAACGGCCAACTTGCGCAAGCAGAAAGCTTGGCCACAGCGTTAATTGCAAAGCACGCTAATACCTTTATTTTGCACCATGTGCTGGCGCTGGCTTTAGATGGTCAACAAAAATTTAATGCGGCGGTAACCAGTTACCAAAACGCACTTAAACTGCAGCCCGAAAAATATAACCAAAGTTCGCCTAATTTACAATTTAATTTAGGCATTGCGCTTACACAATTAAATCGGCTGGATGAGGCCGCCAATGCTTACTTGCAAGCCATTCGCCTTCAACCCAATTTTTTTGAGGCATACGGCAATTTAGGCACTATTTTGCAGCGGCAAGGCAAACTGGAAGGCGCAATTGAAAGCTACCAAAAAGGTTTAATCATTAACCCGCAAGACGCGCGTGGCCACTTTAATTTAGGCACAGCGCTGCGCGATAAGGGTGATTTACCCGCTGCGATTAATGCTTACAAAACGGCTATTGGGTTATTTGCCAACTATACTGATGCGCATAATAATTTGGGCGAAACTTTGCGCGATTTTGGCGATATGGCAGAGGCTGTTAAAAGCTATCAAGCCGCGCTGGCGCTTAATGCTAGCCATGCTAACGCCAATTACAACATGGCAGAATTTTTATATTTAGCCAAAAAATATGATGAGGCGATTGCCTACTTTGAACGCTCGCAACTGGATGATTGGCAAGCGCGAATTTTGTATTGCTTATATAAAGCTGAGCATTTTGCTGCGTTTAAGACCAAACTTGATGAGATATCTAAAAATACGCGCCATTCTTCGCCTTTTATAAGTACGTTAGCGACGCATTATGCGATTAATTTTCACCTAGAAAATAGCTATAATTTTTGCAAAAACCCATTTGATTTTGTGTATCAAGCGCCAATTGCCGAGTTGGCACAGCCAAATAGTGCATTATTAATACAATTACTTGATGATATTGACCATGCCGATATTGCCGAGCGCGTGCAAGGCATGTTAACCAACGGTAAGCAATCGGCTGGCAATTTGTTTAAACGGCCAGAAGCCTCGTTCCGCGCACTGGCCGAGCTGATTAAACAACAATTTTTAGCTTACAAAAACAATTTTATAGAGGCAGATTGCGAGCTAATTTTATCGTTTCCAACTGAGCTAGAATTTACTAGCTCTTGGTACGTCAAAATGCGTCAAGGTGGTCATTTAAGCCCGCATATTCACGAAATTGGCTGGTTAAGTGGCGCGGTTTACCTAGCCATGCCCACACCAAAAGCTGGCCTAAACGAGGGCGCATTTGAATACGGCACACACGGCGACGATTACCCAATTTGCAATCCCCAACTGCAAGACCAATTTGCGACTGCGTCTATATTGCCAAACGTTGGTGATATTGTGCTTTTTCCATCCAGTTTATTTCATCGTACGATCCCCTACTTTGCTAATGAAGATCGCATCTGCATTGCCTTTGATTTAAAACCTGCTGTTAACTTTACCTAGAAAAATTCTTATTAGTTTTTTGACATAAATGTGTCAAAATATTTGACTTAATTGACGAAATTTGACCGCTAAAATTTCGTTATCATCTGCGACAACATCAATCTAGCTTTTTAATGTTATCTGTTAGATGTTGATAGATGTTAGCTAACCATTGATTTCAAACAATATTATTGCTGTATTTGCATTAATTTTTAATTTTTTGTGTCAATAACCGAACTGGCTTAAACCTTGCTTGTTTTTTATAAAGCAATCCATATCAAATTATAAAAAATAGGCCAATAATGTGCTTATATTAGAGGGTGAACGGTATGACAAGTACACAACTTTTTGACGATTGTTCAGTATTAATTGTGGATGATCAATCGACCAGCAGAACGATTCTTTCGCATGTGGTTAGAAGCATCAACCCAAAGATTAAGGTGGTAGAAAAAACCAACCCCGAGCTAGCATTGGAATGGGCAACGCAACATACCGCAGAACTGGTGTTTGTAGACTATGTGATGCCAGAAATGAATGGAATTGATTTTGTGCGCCTGCTTAAAACCTTGCCCAGTTATGAATCTGTGCCTGTCATTATGATTACCATCAAGAAGGATGCCCAAACGCGCTACGCGGCGTTAGAAGCGGGCGTGGCCGACTTTTTAAGTAAGCCTGTTGATGTGTTTGAGTGTACCGCGCGCAGCAAAAACCTGCTCACCATGCAGCAGCAACATACCGCATTGCAAAACAAAAGTAATCTGTTTGAAAGCTTGGTTAAAGTAGCCACCACCGAAATTAGGTTACGTGAAAGAGAAACCTTAATGCGCCTTGCCCGCGCGGGTGAACACAAAGATTATGACACCGCCATGCACTTACAGCGCATGTCGCTTTACAGCCGCGCGCTGGCCGAAAGAATTGGCATGAGCGATGAAGAGGCGGAAATTATTGAGTTGGCAGCGCCGCTACATGATATTGGTAAAATCGGCATCCCCGATAGCATATTGCTTAAAAAAGGTGCGCTGGACGATGTAGAGCAGACAACCATGCGTAAACACCCGTTAATTGGTTATGAAATTTTGCAAGATAGCCCGTCAAAATATTTGCAAAAAGGCAGTGAAATTGCACTGGCGCATCACGAGCGTTATGACGGCACTGGCTACCCATATAACCTTAAAGGTAATGAGATTCCGCTTTCTGCACGTATTGTGGCGGTGGCAGACGTGTTTGACGCGCTAACCAGCATTCGCCCCTACAAAGAAGCTTGGAGCATAGATAAAGCGCTTGATTATATTCGCGAAGAAAGTGGTAAACATTTTGACCCAACATTGGTTGCGGCAATATTGTCTATGCGCGATAGTCTCGAAAAAATTCAACTAGAGCACGCGACCGCTGTTCACTAAAATGATTAAGCTTAACAATTTAAAGAGTGTATTAAGATTGCTTAGCCAATGACCGCTAACAGCATGACAAAAGTAAGCAGCATACGCAGCGCGCCCAAGTTTAGGCAAACCGTGTTGCTAATAGACGATCAGCCGACCGTGCTGGAAATTCATGCAGCTATTTTAAAATCACTAAAAATGAATCTTAAGATTGTTACCATGACCGACCCAATTGCGGCGCTGGCTTGGCTACAAAATAAACAAGTAGATTTAATTATTACCGATTTTAGGATGCATAAAATGGACGGCATGCAATTTGTGCAAGCGCTTAAAGACGCTGATAATATTTTGATGCACGCAATAGTTGTGGTTACGGTGCTTCAAGACAAAACTACACATCAAGAATTAATCGCTTCTGGCGCGTCCGCCTGCTTGACCAAACCAGTGCAAACCCAAGAACTAGCACTCATTGCAAAAAACTTGTTAAATCAAAGCAAACTAGATTATGGCTTAGATTTAATGTGTGCTGAATTTAAGGCGGGCTAATTAATTAAGCTATTTAATGATGATTACAACTATAAAAAATTGGTATAAAAAAACAGCGGCTCATTGCGACCCGCTTGAGTTAGAGCAAGCTATTATTAGAATTGTTGTTGGTATTGTAATTTTTGGACTTGTAGTATTTAATTTTTTAAATAACACTTTGAAAGATCAAGAATTAATTGTTTTCAAAATTGTATTTGTATTTGAAGTATTTGCAATAATCTTAATTACTACAATTCTCAACAACAAGTTAAAACCAGCACATCGTAGACTTGCAGGCGCTTGGTTAGATATGGGCACTGCAACGGTTTTTATGTCATTAACTTCAGACATTGGCGTGATGCTTGTAGTGGTTTATTTATGGACAATTTTTGGAAATGGTTTTAGATATGGTAAAAAATATCTTTATCACGCGCAGGCACTTGGAATTATCGGATTCATAATTGTCACCAACCAAAGTCCATACTGGAAAACACATCAGACTATTGGTTATAGTTTACTTGCCATGTTAGTAATTCTGCCACTTTATGTGGCTAAACTAATCAATCGCCTACATGAGGCTATTCACAAAGAAGAACTTGCACGCTTAAAAGCCATGCAAGCCAACCTAGCCAAAACAAACTTTGTGGCTAATATGAGTCACGAAATTCGCACCCCGCTTAATGGCATTATTGGTATTAGCACTTTATTTAAAACCACACCGTTAAATGCCGATCAACAAGATTTATTAAAAACATTGGATTGCTCGTCTAAATTATTGCTATCGTTACTAAATAATGTACTCGATTTTACTAAAATTGAAGAACGTAAACTGACGATTGAACATGTTGCCTTTTCACCAACCGAGGCGGTACTAGATTCATTGGAAATTTTCCGCATCCAAGCCAACAGTAAAGGCGTGCAAATTGGGGCAAGCGTATCAAGCACGCTTGGCACGTTTATGGGTGATGCATTTGTTTTGCGGCAAGTGTTAGCTAATTTATTGGGCAATGCCATTAAATTTACAATGGAAGGTAGTGTCACGCTTTCTGCCACTGTTTTACAAGAAAACGCGCAGCAATCAACAGTGCGTTTTGAAGTAATAGACACGGGCGTTGGCATTGCAGAGGATAAACAAAACAAAATATTCGATAGCTTTACCCAAGCAGACTCATCCACCACGCGCAAATTTGGTGGCAGCGGATTGGGCTTAACCATTGCCAAGCACATGGTTGAAGAGATGGGTGGCACGCTTAGCTTTCACAGCACTGAAGGTGTCGGCAGCCGCTTTTGGTTTGACTTAGTGTTTGAAAAGAGCAGTGTTTTAGCTAAAGCAGAGGAATTAGAAAAAAGTAGCAAGCTGGCTTGCGAATTGACTCGCATTGACGCATTACAAAATACTACGCAAACCGTGGCTTTACATCACTTATTAGCTTGCAATAATGAAAATACGTTAGATAATTGCGTTGCCTTAGCTGCGCCATCTTCAGTACAACATAATTATACCAACGCGCTAGATATTTTGGTTTGCGAGGACGAAAGCACAAATCAAAAAATTATCACGCGCCTACTGTCGCTGCCAGGCCATCGCGTTACCATGGTGGCCAATGCGGATGAAATGTTAGATAATTTAGAACAAACTAAGTATGACTTAGTGATTACCGACCTAAATATGGCGGGCATGAGCGGTATTGACGCTTTAAAGCTGTATCGATTCACAAAGCCAACCGATAAAACAACGCGCTTTATTTTGTTTACCGCCGATGCCACCACCACAGCAAAAACAGCTTCAGAAGAAGCAGGCTTTGACGCCTTTTTAGCCAAGCCAATTGAAACAGCCACTTTATTCAACACAATAGAACGCATTTGCAATCTAGCCCCTAATACAGCAGCGCAGTGGATGGAAACTGCATTGCGGCCAGTTGTGATAGAAACTGCGCTTGAGCCGTGCAACATGCACCTAGATACCGCTACTTTAAAAGAGCTAGAGCAAATTGGCGTAGGCGACGAATTATTTACTCATCGCTTATTAAGAAATTATTTATCCGATTCGGTTAAGTTAATTTACAAAATTGAAACCGCAGCCAAACTAAAACGCTATGGTGAATTGCACGATTTTTGCCATGCATTAAAAGGCAATAGCTTAAGCGTTGGGGCCATACAACTTGCAGCAACAACTGAAATTATTGGTAAGCTAGATGGATCAGCAACAATGGAAAAAACGTTACAATGGTTAAGCGTACTGAACAGTGACTTTTCTAAATTAACCCTAGCAACAGAAGATTACCTTAAACGCCCAGTGCAAGTACGTTTAAATAGCCCAGTTAATTAAGCAATCTTTTTATCAGCAATTGAAGTAACGTCTGCACTCATTTTTCCATTTTGAGCGCGCACTAAACGCTCCATTATTTTCAGATTGCGTTCGTCTAAACGAATTGCAGCTGCAACCCACACTTTTGTAATGTTTAAAAGTTCTTCGTATGTCAATCTATTCACCAACTGTTTGGCACGGTTAATAGCTTGCGAAGAGTTCAAAGAACGGTGGTTCTTTTTTATCCAATTGTTGAGCGCATATTCACCCATCCCATCTTCAGCTAAGACGTCTACCACACCTAATTGATACAACTCTTCACCTGTGTAAATTTTTCCAGAACGCACCATTTTTTCTGCAATTTGCATGCCCACTTTACGTGATAAAAAGCTCAACGCACCCATTCCAGGAAACAGATTAAATAAGACCTCTGGCAAACCCATCAGCGCACTTTTTTCAGCAATTAACACATGCGCAGACAATGCAGACTCAAAACCGCCACCCATTGCCTGTCCTTGCACTAAGGCAACTGTAGTGATTGGCGCTTGCATGTCGTAAAATGTCCACAAATTATCTATGCAGAGTTTAGCGTACTCAAATAAATGCACTTTATCTTTGGCTAAAATTAGCTCTCTAAACACTGACAGATCGCCGCCTAAATTAAATACACCTTCAGTTTTAGAAGCTAGCACTAAATAATTAACTTGACTTACTTTACCTTGATTAATTATTTCACCTAGTGAGTTTTGCAAATATGTATGTTGCTGCAATAAGTTAGTTAAACAAGTTCTATTAAAACAAGGTCTAGGCTTTGGTTGCAAGTAAGACCACATCACACCAAATTCGCTATCAAAGCGTGTTGTAATTTGTTCATAATTAACTATATTTGATGGTTGAAAATCCACGACTGTATTCATTGTCTCTCTCCTAGTAAATGATTTATTCACACGTCCTATATAACCATTAGCGATAATTTTTTAATTGTTAATATCTAATCACTATATATATATTCACGATTATGAATATAATCTTTATAACTTAGTGACTCAAGGGAAAGCGCTTTGAATGATGACCGTTTTTGCTGTAAATTATAAATATGCGACAAATTGTTAATAATTTGTTGATAGAACTCACATGAGATAATTTTTTTAAGCTATTGATAGTAAATATCTTTAACGATTTATAAAATAAAACCCTAGGGAAAATGTACGCCATGAAAAAAATATTATTTAGTTGTCTGATTTTTACAACACCGGTTGCGGCAAACGCAGCAGGTTTTGCGCTAATAGAACAAAGCGCCAGCGGCATGGGCAATGCGTTTGCTGGCGGCGGCGCGGTGGCAGAAGACGCCAGCACCATTTATTTTAACCCTGCCGGTATGACTTATATTGAAGGCACACAGCTAGTTGGTGCCTTGCATTTGATAAAACCTAATGTTGAATTTAATGGCACAATTTCTGCTTTAGGAAAACCAGTTGGTGATAATGGTGGTGATGCGGGCGATTTAGCGTTTGTGCCCAATATGTACTTTAAGACTGATTTCAATGACCGTGTGAAATTAGGCGTGGGCGTTAGCGCACCGTTTGGGCTTAAAACTGAATACGACTCAACATGGAAAGGGCGTTTTCACGCCATTAAATCTGAAGTTAAAACCATTAACATTAACCCTGCGCTGGCTTTTAAAGTCAATGATCAACTTTCTATTGGTGCTGGCGTATCTGCAATGTGGGCGCAGGCAACATTAACCAATGCAGTCAATTTTGGCGGGGCGGGCGAAGGTAGCGCTCGTGTTAAAGGGGATGACTGGGGCTTTGGTTTTAATTTGGGCGCCATTTATCAATTGACGCCAGATACCCGCGTCAGTGCGGCTTACCGCTCTAAAGTCAATCAAACACTTGATGGCGATGTAACATTTGTGCGACCGACCAATATTTTGCCACCGCAAGTGTTAGCAGCTACTGCAAATGGTGATGTGTCGGCAGATATATCGTTGCCAGGAACATTTTCACTAAGTGCTTTTAGCAAATTAGACAGCACTTGGGATGTGATGGGCGACGTGACTTGGACGCAGTGGAGTCGATTTAAAGAGCTTAGGATTGTGCGTAGCAATGGCGCGTTAGTTGGTGGTGCAGCCACGCCAGAAAATTGGAGCAACACTATGCGCTATTCTGTTGGTGTGAATTATCACCTTAACGAAGCCATTAAATTACGTGGCGGTTTAGCCTATGATGAAGAAGCAATTAACGACCAATTTCGCACAGCGCGCATACCTGGGAATGACAGAAAATGGTTAACTTTAGGTGCAAATTGGAAGGTGATGCCCAACTCTAGCGTTGATGTTGGCTATGCACATTTATTTATAAGTGACGCAACGATCGACTCAAGTAAAAATGAGCCAAACCCTGCAAAAGGTGTGCTAAAAGGCAGCTTTGATGGCAGCGTCGATATTTTAAGCTTGCAATACACGCACAACTTTTAACCATCTTGCATTAATAAATACTCACTTCGGTGAGTTTTTAATAAAAATAGCGCGCTTACTGGCTTTGTGTTTTTAACTTATCTTTGTGTTTTAACTTTTCTACCAATACTTCTGAAGCCGCTTTTCGCTGTTCGGTATTTTGTATTAATTGGTCTAATTGTGCGGCCGATGGTAAAGCTTGGTTTTGCGGCAAATTGGATAATTGCTCTAAACTTTGCTCTAGCGGCTCTTTAATGGTTAGGTCAATTTGGCCCGCAAGTTCAGAGGCAGACTTATTGCCTTGTTTACCCTCGTTAACAATATCTAGCCAAGATCGGTTAATTGCCTGATCTTGCACAGTAAATGCATTTATTTGGTCCCGCAGCAACAGCTCATCGCTCCAAAGATATTTGGGTGCTGGCAAACTAACAAATAACACTGTGCAGGCGAATGCGATAATAAATGCCGTAGCCAGCGTAATTTTAACTGGCATCACTCTGGCTGTTATTGTTTGCGAAAAGACAATGCTGGCCAGCATTCCCGTTACAAATCCTCCAATATGCGCCGCATTATCAATACCCGGAATGATAAAGCCTAAAATAATGGTCAGCGATGCAAAGCCTAGCGCGCCCCAAAATAACCAGCGAAACTCATGCGGCGCAATAGCCTGCCGCTCGCGCCATAAAAAAACCAACGCCGCGCCGTAAATACCAAAAATTGCGCCCGATGCGCCGCCCGAAACCGCCGCATTGCCTTGCACAACCAGCGACAATAAATTGCCCGCCAAGCCGCTTAATATGTAGATGCACAAAAAACGCCATCGGCCATACATGCGTTCTGCCAGTTGACCAACATCCCACAACGACCAAGTATTAAGCGCAAGATGCACTACACCAAAATGTAAAAATATGGCGCTACCTAATCGCCACCATTGCCCATCTTGCGTAGCTGGCCCAAAATTAGCACCCCAAGCTAGTTGTACGCCATTTGCCGAGTGTAAAAAGCCAGCGCCATTCACCATCATTGCTAAAAACACGAATATATTGACGGCGATAAGTGCTTTGGTTACCCAAATTGAAGGTAATTTTTTAAATAATTGTTGGTGAAGTGATTGCAAGAATTTGGCTAAAATTAAGTTGGCTTATAGCCTTCAGGATTATGCGATTGCCATTTCCAAGCATCTGCACACATTTGTTCTAAATTGCGTGTTGCCCGCCAGCCCAATAAAGACGCGGCCTTTGAGGCATCGGCATAGTTAATCGCCACATCGCCTGCGCGCCGTGGTAAAAATTCGTACGGCACTGGCTTGCCGCTTACTTTTGCAAACGCATTGACTACATCTAGCACGCTATAACCCACGCCAGTACCCAAATTAACAGTCATAAGCGCTTTATTTTTCAGCAAATAAGCAAGCGCTTTTACATGCCCATCGGCCAAATCCATCACGTGAATATAATCGCGCACACCAGTACCATCGTGCGTGGCATAATCGTTGCCAAACACGCGCAACTTGGCCAATCGCCCCACCGCCACTTGCGACACATAGGGCAGCAAATTATTGGGAATGCCATTTGGGTCTTCACCAATTGTGCCATTTGCGTGCGCGCCAATCGGGTTAAAATAACGTAATATACCGATGCGCCAGCTGTTATCAGCCGCATGCAAATCACGCAAAATATCTTCTAACATTAATTTTGTACGGCCGTATGGGTTCGTCGCGCTTAACGGAAAATCTTCTTTAATGGGCATTGAAGCAGGGTCGCCATACACGGTTGCAGAAGAACTAAACACGATGGTTTTGACATTAAACTCACTCATAATGGCAAACAAATTTAGGCTACCAACTACGTTGTTATCGTAATAAAGCTGCGGTTGTTCAGCAGATTCACCCACCGCTTTAAGCCCCGCAAAATGAATCACCGCGCTAATTGCATGCGCTTTGAATATGCCGCGCATAGCGCTTACGTCGCGGATATCCGCCTGAACAAATGGTATATTTTTGCCAGAAATGGTTTTAACGCGATTCAACGATTCAAGCGAGCTATTGCTTAGATTATCCACGACCACAATCTCAAAACCCGCCTCAAGCAGCACAACGCAAGTGTGCGAGCCAATATAACCTGCACCGCCTGTAATTAAAATGGCCATCAATCAAGTCTACAAAAATTTAATCTTACAATCATACTAGATTTTCTAGGCAATATATTGGGTAAGCATTTGTTATTTTGGGATAAATCACGCAAGTTAACCACCGTTTAATATCAATTATGCTCATTAAATTTGCCAGTTAAATTGAAGGCTTTGTCTATTAAAATCTAACACTTAAAACACAAGTGATAGTTAAATTCAAACGGTATTCAATTTAAGTAACCATAGTCACGATTCACTATTAGCCGCATTAATCTATTGTAGAAACTAAATTTTCATCCAAAGCATTGGCAAATAGCGAGTAGTTAATGTCTTTAATTGGTATGCTTTTTAACAGGTTTTCTTGCTCTACCTAATAAAGGATATCAAGATAAACATTGGTTTCTTTTAGCTTATCGGCTTTAATTTCAAATTATTTGTATTCATTGCATTCTCTTAAGGCTTTTAAGCCAATGTCTTGAAAACGCAATCGCAATTGCTGGCCATTTTCGTCAGTTAAAGTTGTTCCATCCGAAACAAAGTTTGCAAATAAGCGATCTAGTTCTGAGTTTGCTTGTTTTGCTAAATGATTTTTCCAAATTTTGCCGTTGAAGTGGCTTTTCATAAAGCTTATGATGGCCGCTTTATCAGCTTGCAAAGCCTCATTTTGCGCCACAGTTAGCCGTTTATGGTCGTACAGCCATTTTACCAACATACACTGAAAATTTTGTTGACCAGAGCCACTTCCATCATCATCCGATTCGCCAATTGCTAAATCTCTAAAATACAAATAGCTAATTAGCTCGCGTTCTTCAATTACGCTTGCTTCAATAGATTGCGCGCACTGTTGTTAAACTGCAAATTGGCCGTTTATTTCGACCAAATCATTTAATTTTTTACTAAAATAAATCGTATTTTCAGTAATTGCATTAGGCTCACAGAAAAAAGAGCTTATTTCCGCCAAGTTTGCATTAGGCGACGGCGATACATTCCAAAAACTGGTTGGCTTAGTGTCTGGCTTTTTAACAATTGTACTTTCATTTACAAGACTAATCGCTTTTAAATAAGTCGCCCATTTTGCTGGTTTGCCTTCGCGCTTTGGCGGGTGGCAAGTTTCATTAGTCACTTTATAACTAAACCAATACTGCGTGTTATCGGCTTTGCTGGCTATATCGCTAGTGCTGTTTCAGCTAATTTCTTAGCCATATTCTCTGCACCTAAGCGCATCAGAAACTGGCTTTTTTCTGAATCACTATTTCTAAACCAAGAGCGTGCAACACGTTAAGAACTTTTTGAAACTGCACTGTAGGCTTGCCATTCTCAAGTTCGACAATGAACCGGTTGCCCGTATCGGCCAATCCACAAATATCAGTTTGCGTCATTTTTTGCGATTCTCTAATTTCACGCACAAATTTACCTAAATCTTTGGCTGACTCTATTTTCATTGACTCATTAGATTGGATGTATTCTTTGTCCATAAACCGTCCTCTCTATTACTTAACGGTAATAGATTACAAAATTTAATTTAATTTTCAATAAAAAATTACCGAATGGTAATTAAATGGTCTGCTTGATAACTTATAAAAGTATTAATTAACCATCGGTAATTTTTTATTAAGTATAGCGATTGCCAAAAACAATCGAATTGAATTTTGGGTTCAACGATAACTTCTTATGCTAATTTAAACTTTTGCTTAGGACTCTAGTTTTGAGAAGCAAGGTCAACGCTGGCAATAACTGGTGATTGAGGTACTTGCGTGATGTCGATAAATTGTTCTTGCAAGCGCCCAAGCACTGTATCACAGGCTAAATTCTTTTCACAAAAAGCACGCGCTTGTAGGCCTAATCGCAGGCGTGATTCGTTATTATCAAGCAACTGTTCAAGTGCTATTGCAAGCGCAGCGTCGTCTTCTGGTGGCACCACCATGCCACATTGGGTGACAACAGAGGCGATTTCAGTATCAGTTTTGCAAGTAGCAATAATCGGTATGCCGCTGGCTAACATTCCTGACAGTTTAGAAGGCAGCACTAAATCAGTGGCCTCTGGACTTTGCGGCAACAAATGAATATCAGCCAAACCCAATAGTTGCCCAAGCCGATCAAACGGTTGCAATGGCATAAATCTAATATTTGTTAGCGCTTTGCTGGCTTTTTTTAATTGCGGTTTAATCACGCCGTCGCCGCAAATAATAAATACCACATCTTGCCGGTGTGACAGCCGCTTAGCGACTTTTGGTATTACCATTAAACCTTGCTTATTGCCCAAAGTACCAGAAAATAATACCACTTTAACATTTGGCTTAATATTAAGCTCTTCACGATATTGACTTGGCTCGGTTAGAGGATAAACGTGATTAACATCAACCCAGTTGGGGAACAATGCTAAGCAATCATCTTTCAGCCCTTTAAGTTTCAACTTATCAAGCATACGATTAGAAATGGTCGACACTTTGTCAAATCTACCCAGCAAAAAGCGCTCAAAACCACGCACCATACGCTCTAGCAACTTGCCTTTTAATAGCTTCATCTCAAATGCAACATCGACTTCAAAATCTTGAATATGTAGCCAAGCTTTACCACCACTTAATTTAGCAACTAGCCAGCCAGTTGGTGCACACATTAGCGCGGGTGCAACCGTCATC
>JAYTEL010000203.1:0-15135 GCA_043735225.1 Methylotenera sp.
TTTTTCATGCTACGAAGCGTTTATTCACATAATCGATTCTATGCTAAACCAGCACGCTAAATGGCTAAAAGTGTGCAATGGCATACCATGGCGAGCACCCATTGCATCGCTAAATTATTTATTAACCAGTCATGTTTGGCGGCAAGATCACAATGGTTTTTCGCATCAAGACCCAGGTTTTATTGACCATGTACTCAACAAAAAATCTGAAATAGTGCGCGTTTATTTACCGCCAGATGCCAATTGCTTATTATCAGTCGCTGACCATTGTTTGCGTAGCCAAAATTACATCAATGTGATTATTGCAGGCAAGCAACCAGAGTGGCAGTGGCTAGATATGGACAGCGCAGTTAAACATTGCACCGCAGGCGCAAGTATCTGGCATTGGGCGAGTTGCAATGCGGATGTTGAACCTGATGTGGTGATGGCTTGCGCGGGTGATGTACCAACGCTAGAAGCACTGGCGGCTGTCATGTTGCTGCGTGATTACGTGCCAGATATTGCAATCCGCGTCGTTAATGTGGTGGATTTAATGGTGTTGCAGCCGCAGTCTGAGCATTCTCATGGTTTGCAAGACCACGAATTTGACGCACTTTTTACGACGGACAAACCAGTGATTTTTGCTTTTCATGGCTACCCATCGGTGATTCATAAACTCACCTATCGCCGCCATAATCACGACAATATCCATGTGCGCGGCTATAAAGAAGAGGGCACAACTACTACGCCATTTGATATGGTGGTGCTGAATAATTGTGACCGTTTTCAGCTGGCGCTAGACGCTATTAAACGCATTTCTAGGTTACGCGATATTGTAGAGGCCGAAACCGCCCGCTATTGGAACACCATGCAACGGCATAAAAATTACATTAGTGAACATGGTGAAGATATGCCTGAAATACTGAATTGGCAGTGGAAAATGTGAAAAACTTAACATGAAAGCCATGACCATATTGGTTTTTAATAGTGGATCATCCTCGTTAAAATTTAGTTTTTATCGCATGGAATCCTCTTTATTTGATGAAGATATTGATCTTGAATCTTTTACTGAAACCATATTAAATGAATCTCTACCAATAGAAACTTTTAATCTACATACTTTAATTCAAGGTGAAATTGAATTATTAGCCGCTAAAGATAAACACAATTTTTACGTAAAAGATGCTAGCAATATAACGATACATACAGCAAGCATTTCGGTGATAAATCATACCGACGCGGCGCTTCATATTATTCGTTACATGGCCAGTTTTAAAACGCCAACCCCCCACGCAATCGCCCACAGAGTGGTGCATGGCGGGCCAAATTTACTACAACACTGCTTAATTAACGATAAAGTTGTGCGCGAGTTAATGCAAACAATTGAATTTGCGCCGCTGCATAATCAAGCCGCACTAGAAATCATTGAATATACGCGCCGCACCTTTGCACACTTACCGCAAATTGCCTGTTTTGATACCACTTTTCATGCCTCTATGCCCGATGTAGCTAGGGTGTTGCCAATTGCGAAAGAGCTGCAATTATCTGGTATTCGGCGCTATGGCTTTCATGGTTTGTCTTGCGAATCTATTGTGTGGCAATTAAATAATGCGGCGCATTTGCGCACACCAAAACGCTTAATTATTGCGCATTTAGGTAATGGCGCTAGTGTTACTGCGGTTAAAAATGGCCAATCAATTGATACCAGCATGGGGCTGACGCCAAGCGGCGGCGTGATAATGGGGTCGCGCTGCGGTGATATTGACCCAGGCGTTTTGATATATTTAATGCGCAAAAAAAACTACGATTGCAATGCTATTGAAGCATTAGTTAATCACCAATCAGGCCTGCTTGGCGTTTCTGGCGTCAGTAACGATATGCGTGTTTTGCATGAAACATCCGCCACAAACCCCAATGCACAACTGGCAATTGACCTATTTTGTTATGTAATTGCCAAGCAAATTGGCGCAATGGTTACTGCCTTAAATGGCATCGATACCTTGGTTTTCACAGGCGGCATTGGTGAACATGATGCAATTGTAAGGCAAAAAATTTGTGACCAATTAATTTACTTAAAAATTGTGCTTAATGATGAAAAAAACAGAAATGAAAAAAATAGCGATGCAAAAAATCTACAAGGTAAAACTAATAATACAGATGATATTACGACTATAAGCGATGCAAATAGTGCATGCGCAGTACGCGTGATTAAGTCGCAAGAGAATGCACAAATTGCGCGTCATGCCGCGATATTGCTAAAGCTAATTCCTAATTAATGGATAATTTAGAAGACGAAGTAACTATCAATAAAGCGTCTGGGGTTTTAAAGTCTGTTGCCCCAAATACAAAAATACCTACTGAAATTGTTGCCACCAAGTGGTACAAACAATCCCAATTTAAAATAATTGTATTGGTTATTCTGCTGGCTTGTACCGCTATATACTTTGTGCGTAATGTTGTTTTAGGCACACCTATTGATGTGCAATTTGCAACGACTGGCGAACTAACACAAACGCTCGTCGCTAGTGGCCGCATTCTTACTCCGCAGCGCATAAGTATTGCCGCAGAAACAATAGGCCGGGTAGTGGGTATACCAGTGATAGAAGGCCAAGCGGTTAATCAAGGCCAATTGTTAATACAATTAAATGATGCTGACGAGCGCGCAAATGTTGCCAATGCTCATGCAGCTATATTGCAAGCTAAAGCAAAATTACGCCAACTGCGTGAGGTGATTTTACCTTCTGCCAATCAATCGTTAAGCCAAGCAAATAGCAATGTAGAGCAGTTACGAAGGCAATTAGCGCGAACAACTGAGCTTAAGCAAAAAGGTTTTATTAGCCAAGCCCAGCTTGATATTGCAAAACGAGATTTTGATGTGGCTAACAGCCAAGTCAATGCTGCACGCTTGCAAGTACAAACTAATCAAGCATCGGGCAGCGATTTAGCACTAGCCAGTGCAGCCATAGCTCAAGCAAACGCAAATTTAAAGTTGGCCAATGTTAAACTAAAAGAAGACACTATTTTGGCGCCAACTGACGGCACACTAATTAGCCGCAGTGTAGAAGCAGGCGATATTGTGCAAGCTGGCAAAGAATTAATGGTGCTGGCTGCCAACGGCCCAACACAAATTGCCGTGCTGTTAGATGAAAAAAACATTGCAAAAATAGCCTTAAATCAACCCGTGCTAGCGTCGGCAGATGCGTTTGCAGGCCAGCGTTTTAATGCGGTGGTAAGCTATATAAATCCGGGTATTGATGCCACGCGCGGCTCTGTTGAAATTAAGTTGCTGGTTAATAAGCCACCATCATACTTACGGCAAGATATGACCGTTTCGGTGGATATTATCACTGCGCATCGTGCAAATGCTCTATTAATACCAACTGCTACTTTGCACGATGCAAGTAGCAATGCGCCTTGGGTAATGGTGGTGCGTAATAAATATGCCGAGCGCCAAAGTGTTAAATTGGGCATACGAGGCGACAATCAAGTTGAGGTATTAGAAGGCTTAAAAACTGGTGAGGCCTTGATTATGGCCAATGTAGGTACTGTAAAAGCCAATCAGCGCGTGCGTATTAATAAAAACCAACCTCCCCAAATAGATAGCGTCAAATGAATTCGCTATTGCCATTTGAATGGATTTTAGCCACACGCTTTATGCGCGAAGGACTGTTGCAAACCTTATTTATTATCGCAGGGGTGGCGCTGGGCGTGGCGGTGATTGTATTTATGTCGTCACTCATTTATGGCCTGCAAGGCAGCATTATTAGGCGCACGCTTGATTATCAAGCGCAAATCATTATTTTGCCGACTGAAGAGGTCGCAAGGTCATTACGCCAAACAGAAATGTATCAAGCAAATAGCGCAATATTGATTCAACCACGTGCGCAGCGATTGCGCTCAGTCGACCAATGGCAAAAAGTACGCACTATGGTATTGCAAATGCAGGGTGTCGACGTGGTTTCACCGATTGTTTCTGGGGCAGGATTTGTGTTGCGGGCAGATGCCAATAATGCAGTCTCGATTGATGGCATAGATCCCGACACTTATTTAAAGCTTATTGCGCTAAATTCTAAAATAATAGCGGGCACAGCCGAAGTTACAACTAGCGATATTGTGATTGGTACCGAGCTTGCCAAAAATTTAGGCGTATGGTTAAACGATAAAATTATTTTACAAACGGCAACACGCGCAAGCATCACTTTAAAAGTAGGTGGTATTTTTGATTACGGTAACAAAGGCGCAAACGAGCGAACAGTGTATGTGGCATTGCGCACCGCACAAAGCATACTTAATTTACCAGGTGGTGCTACCAGTGTGGAAATTAACCTAAGTGACCCCTACCAAGCACAAATAGTTGCTGAGCAAATACAGGCACAAACGGGCTTAAAAGTAGAAAGCTGGATTACCACCAATAAAGAGTTGTTTACTGCTCTGTATGGCCAAAAAATTACTTTTTTTGTCATTCGATTATTTGTAGGCTTAACCGCCGCACTGGGCATTGCTAGTGTACTGGTGGTTTCTGTGGTGCAAAAATCAAAAGAAATCGGTATATTGCGCGCTACTGGCACAACGCGCGTGCAGATTCTACGAATTTTTTTACTGCAGGGCGCGCTATTTGGATTGATTGGCTCAATTTTCGGTTCGGCAGCCAGTTGGGGCTTATTAATCGCTTGGCGCAATTTAGCTAAAAACCCTGACGGAACGCCATTTTTCGTGTTAAGTTTTGACCCGATGTACTTTATATATGCAGGATTAGGTGCCATGCTGGTTGGCATTATTTCGGCAGTATTCCCCGCACAGCGCGCAGCTAGGCTAGACCCAGCGGTGGCTATTCGTGGTTAATAGTTCATCTGCTGTTACTATCGATGACAGGTTTACGTTACGTCTTGAAGGCATTAAAAAAGCCTATGGCATTGGTACTAAAGCCGAAACAGAAGTGTTACACGGCATTGATTTAGTTTTAAAGCGTGGCGAATTTTGCGCACTGATTGGGCCATCAGGCTCGGGCAAAAGTACCCTGCTTAATATTATTGGCCTGTTAGATAACGCAACTTCTGGAAAATTATTTTTAACAGGTGTTGCAACCGAAGGTTTGAACGACCAAGCCATTACCAAGCTGCGCGCTACAGCCATTGGTTTTGTATTTCAATTTCACAATTTACTACCAGCATTTACCGCTATAGAGAATGTGATGTTGCCGTTAATAGCGGCTACTGGCCATCTTGATGAGTCCATGCGCCAACGCGCGGTGGCGCTGATTGATAAAGTAGAGTTGACGCAGTGGGGTGAGCATTTAACCAATGATTTATCAGGTGGACAGCAACAACGCACAGCAATTGCCAGGGCGCTGGTAATGAACCCCGCGCTAGTACTGGCCGATGAGCCAACAGGTAATTTAGATACTAAATCGGCTGATACGGTGTTTGATTTAATGCGTGAGGTAAGCAAAACCAGCGGTACGACTTTTTTAATTGTGACTCACGATCCGCGCCTAGCAAAACGCTGTGATCGTATAATAGAGCTGGTAGATGGCCGCATTGACTCGGATAAACCGAATATTGCAATCAGCAATAAAACGCAATAAAAAATCATTTATGTGCGTTAGCGTACATTCAATACGCTAAAAATTGGGCATAGTTATTTTTTAATTTTTATTTAATTTTTATTTAATTTTGGAGAATAAGATGATTCATTCCCGTACAATAATTAACAGCATTTTACTAATAAGCTTACTAAATTTAGTCGCTTGCAATATGCCTTCATCCAACACTAGTAAAGCAACTGCTATATTATCTGCAAATAGTGAAGTTCCAGCCACCACTAGCGCAGGCACTGGTGAAGCAACCATTAAAATTGACACCACAAGTGACAAAATTAGCTGGACAATTAAATATTCTGGTTTAAGCGGCGCAGTGACTGGGGCGCACTTTCATGGGCCTGCCGCAGTGGGGGCTAATGCGAGTGTAGCCTTACCGATAGCGGGCAATATGTTAAGCCCAATTAAAGGTGAAGCGACCATTACTAATGAGCAAAAAGCGCAGTTATTAGACGGCAAATGGTATGTAAATTTGCATACGGCAGCAAACCCAGACGGTGAGATTCGTGGGCAAGTAGTTGTTAATCCGTAGTAAGTGTTTTAAAACCGTTTAAAAAACTAAATGATGGAAGATTTTTTACATGCTAAAAGCGCGTTAGCAAAATTTGATGTGCACGAATACGTGCACGCAAATCAGCTTAATCTAAAAACAATTGATGCGCGTAACGTTTACCCACTGCGCGCAACTAAATCTGCCAAGATTACTGCAGACATATTAATGCGTTTATTCAAGTATATTGACACCCATGTTTCGATACGGTTATGGAACGGGCTAACATTTGTAGTAGGCAGCCCTCAGCAAAAAAACACCTTTCAGCAAAAAACTCCGTCTCAGCAAAAATCCGTCTCAGCAAAAAACTTGTCATCAGCATTTATCTCAGTTATTCCTCAACCTAAATGGAAATGGTTAGTGAATCTACCTACCGAATTTGGCGTTTGTTCGTGGTTGCAAGTGCGCTTGAATTTAAGGGCGGCGAATTGAGCTTTTATCAAATTTTAGCCGCAAAACGTAATTTGGGCTTAACTAAACTGCCTTTAACGTGGCGACATCTGTACACTGACGTTAATCAACGTTATTCAATTATTTAAATTAGATTTCTTAAACCAATGATGGCATATCAATTACATTTTGCACGATTTTTTACGGCATTTACTCTGTTGTTTTACGTGCAAAGTATATGTGCCGAAGAATCCGATAAACCCAGTTTTTATTCGCACATTAAAGAGTCTGTCTCGCGAACTTGGGCAAGCGAACAAACCGAGCTATATATTCCAATTAATACTTGGCATAACCGCAATTTTTACAGTGCAGAAGAAATCGACAGATATAACGAGCGGCCATGGGGCTTGGGTGCTGGCAAATATCGCTACGATGAAGATGGCGATTGGCACGGTATTTATGCGTTTGCTTTTTTAGATTCAAATAATGATATTGAGCCAATCGCTGGCTATGGCTTTCAGAAAGTTTGGCAAGCAAGTGACAATCTTCGTTTAGGTATTGGCTATACTGCCGGCGTTACACTTCGCGCTAGCATTCATTACGCGCCATTTCCTGTGTTGGCACCATTATTTTCAATTAAATACAAGCAAGTTGCGTTGCAGTCTACTTATATTTTGGGTGGTAATGGCTATGGCAACATATTATTTAGCTGGTTGCGGGTGGAGTTGCCATAAAATAAAGTCCACATTTAAAGTCCATATTTAAAGTTCACACTTAAAACTCACAATAAAAGCCCACATTTAAAGCTTAAGCAAAATTAGTTTAGTTTATCTTCAAGTTTAAGATTTTTGTGCGCTAATTTATTCAGTAAATTAATCTGGTTTCTGGCCTCTTGCGCAACTTCAGATGCCGTTAAGCCAACAGGCCCAATACCTTGTGCCACCAATGCATCGGCCGCGGCGCCATGCACATAAACGCCAAGCTTTACAGCTTGCAACCCTGATAGTTTTTGCGCAACTAAGCTGCCAATAATGCCACTTAACACATCGCCAGTACCGCCGCTAGCTAATCCAGCATTGCCTGTGGTGTTAATAAACCAGGCGCCTTTTACATCAGCAATAATGCTGCCAGCACCTTTTAATACACAAATTGCTTTAAACTGATTAGCTAAATTCTGCGCACTTTTAACGCGGTTTTGTTGAATTTTTTCTACAGTTGTATTAAGTAAACGCGCCGCTTCGGCAGGGTGCGGCGTAATGATGGTGTCAGCTTGCCTGTTTTTGAGTAGTGTCTGCAAATGCATGTGCTGGCTGATTAAATTAAGCGCATCTGCGTCAATTAATAAAGCCACCTCTTGCGCCATACAAAATTCTAATAACTCAATTGCCGCTTTCGATTGCCCAAGCCCTGTACCAATGACTACACAATTAAGCTGCGTTAAATTGGTTAATGTTGCTGCCGAGTGCAGCATAATTTCTGGGTGGCAAGCGTCTACATTTGGCGCATTATCAGCCAAAAAAGCCGCATAAACGCGCCCAGCGCCGCAAAACAAGGCGGCCCGTGCAGCCAATAATACCGCACCAACCATACCAGTGTCGCCGCCCACAATAGCTACACTGCCAAAGTTCCCTTTATGTGCATCAAGCGCACGCGAGGGCAAAGTTGGTAAAAATAGGCTTTGAACGAGCTTATTGGTTGCAACCATTTTTGTTTTAGTTAACTCAGCGTTCATCATTTTTATACTCACCAATCGTATCTAATAAACACTTAATTTAGAATGCAAAATCAACCTTTTAATGACAAAACTAGCAACTGTGCAAATGTTTTCGTCATTTCTATTACTATTGGTTTTGTTGACTTAAGTATTCGCTTTTATGATGATTATGACTGTACGACAGCGCACATTGCTTAAATAAAAAATGCATATAAGTGCGCTGGCTAACAGACGCAGACTAATTTAATGGGTATAAATAAAAAACAAAGTTTTTAAATAATTTATAAAGGAAATAACCATGAAAAAACCCATTATAGTTTCAGCTTTATTGTTAGCTGGTTTGCAAGCAATTACATTTAATGCGCAAGCAGAGGTAGTGGGCGGCGTAGTTGTTGGCGTAACAGTAGATGAGGCGATTGCGCTAGCCAATGGCTGGAGCGCAAAAAACAGCATACTTGGCAAACCAGTTTTCAATGAAAATGGTGACAAAATTGGCATTGTGGACGACTTAATCATTGCCCCTAACAAAAGTTTATCGTACGCCATTATTGGTGCAGGCGGCTTTTTAGGCATGGGCAAATATGACGTTGCCATACCTGTCACTAAAATTAATGAAGTTAATGGAAAAATGGAGTTAAAAGGTGCGACTAAAGCATCGATTAAACAAATGCCAGAATTTGTTTATGCAACAAACACAGCAAATAGAGAAGCGTTTATTGCTAATGCCGAGCAAGATATTCAAAAAGGCAAAGACAAATTGGCAGAGTTGAATAAAAAAGCATCGTCTGAAAAAAGCGATTTGAAAATTAAAGTTAATGCAGAAATTGTAGAATTGCAACAGCAAATTAAAAATGCTGAAACTAAGCTAACCGAGCTTAAAAATGCCACTGAAAAAAAATGGCGTGAATATAAAGCTGGCGTAACTGCAGCTATTGCTAGTGTGCGTAAACATTATAGTTAAATTAATCAATGTTAGCTTTTGGCAAATAAGGTAACCAGGTAAGGTAACCTAGTAAGGTAACCAAGCCAAGTAAGTTAACCAAGTATGGGGGGCAACTTTTTACCGACGTGGTGAGTAGTGCAAAGTTAGCTACGCGGGGCTTAACAACCAACCCTAATTGGATGCAAAATTAGCAATTAAAATTTTACGAAATTTAAACAACCTATAAAAGCTGGTAGCGATTTTGATATAGGTAAGCCACTTTCAACAACCGAAAACAAGGATAGATTATTATGTATTACATTATTGAAACTGATAAAACATTTAGCCAAGCAGCCGTAGACCTTGAAAAAGCTATATTGCAAAACGCTTTTGGGGTGATGCATATTCACGATTTAGGCGCAACATTGCGAAGTAAAGGCATTACGTTTGATGAGGAATGTAAAATTTTTGAAGTTTGTAATCCAGCGCAAGCTGCAAAAGTTTTATCTGCCGATATGCGTTTAAATATGGCCTTACCTTGCCGTATTTCGGTATATACCGAGCACGGACAAACTAAGATTGGTCTTATTAAGCCAGTACAAATGCTTGCAGCCTTGTCAGCTGATGCAGAGCTGGCGCAGGTTGCAAAAGAAGTGGAGGAAATAACAATTCAAATAGTGAATGATGCGAAGTAAATGCATGGCAAGAATCATCAAAATTCAATTACATTTAAACTGTAAAAATTTAAATTAACACCGCTTCAACAGGCCGCCGTAACGATTTTGGCATTAACTGGCCGCGGCCAAAGCGCACTACCAAATCTATCCTGCCCGCGCCTGCACTTTCATCAATATTAAGATGATTTGCGAATTGTTGCCGCTCGCTTGACACTTCTACTGCTTGATTAATAAATGCATGGCGAATGCCTAGGGCTGTGGCTTGTAAGGCAAAACGCTCATAACAACGACCGACTTCTAGCCAGTGTGCTTTATCGTTGGCGTCAGACACAAAAATAGCCACGCCAGCCGAGCTGCGAATTTGTTTAGCGTATTTATCATTTTCACTTTTCTCGTTAAATAGCACATTAAAAAGCGGGCTGCCAAGCCATTTTGGAACAGATAAATTGCCCGAGGTTGCGCTATACAAGCCGTCGCCTGAGCGAACCGCATCACTGCTACTAAAACGTATCCACGATTTTAATTCAGCCATAAAAGCGGCGTCGTGCATTTGCACGCTGTTTCCTGCAACGACATAATCTAAAACATTTTCCATGGCTTGCGCTTCGGTATGCAATAAAATATGTACACCATCGCCTGTGCCTGCCAGTTCAAGCAGGTTTAATTCCTCTTGTGACAATGGTTTGCCGTCGTATTCTGCGCGAGTGCATTGCCTATCGGGTATTGCTTTAAATAAGGGTGAGGCAATAGTTTTAGTGGGCGATAATGCAATATCTATAGCTTGGGCGGCATCAGCATTAAAGTTAACCTCAGCCTGCAAGCTATTAGCCAAAGCCGCTTGCACTAAATTTTCGGTTGCGGCGCCAAGCGACACAAATAGGTGATGATTATCAGGATCAACCGCTGGGCAGCGCCGCGAGAAATCTGGCAATATAACAATACCATTTGCTGCAATTTTAAATTTCCAACACTGCGTGTTATGGCTAGATGCGGCCAGCGTCGCATAGCGAACTAGCTCACGTTTTAACAAAAGCTGGTCTGCAGCACGGCCTGCAATTGGCTCTGTTATCGTTGCATTCATTGGACGCCAAATTTTAGCAACCGCTGCTTCATAACTTTCATCAGCTTCGGCTGCTTTAACATAATCGCTCAGCGGCAAAGTTAAAGGAATCGCGGCCATCGCAGCAGCTAAACGAATAAACTCTCTTCTAGACAATTGCCGCTTAGTAATCATGCTGTTTTTCTACCTGCTGCAATTGCACTTCTAAGCTGCGAATACGCTCTAAATATAGCAGTATTAAACCTAGCGAATTATTTTCTAGCTCAAAATCTTGTTGAAGTCTTGATAGCTTGCGAACCGTTAGCAAATGGTGGCAACTAAAATGCCAGGTATTAACGTTGAGAGTATTGTCTGCGGCTTGATTGATGTGGATTGGCATAAGTGCTTGATTTTCAACTAAAAATAGCAAGGCTGCTTTGGGTAAACCAGATAGCGCGATTAATTCATCAAATGAAAATGTGTCATTATTATCAAGCCCGTTGTCAAGCCCGTTATCAAGCCAGGTTAGCTGCGTTTCTTCGGTGATCATTTGTTATCTCCTACTCAAAATGTGCGCGTGGGTTAAAGCTTGAGTTTTCTTTTAATGCGGTAAACAGCTCACGTTCTTTATCGCTTAAATGGCTTGGCATAACAATCTGCAATACCGCAAATAAATCACCATATTCATCATTTGTTTTTGACATGGCACGTAAAGGCGTATCCCGTAAAGCGAGGCCACGTTTGGCAATACGCATTTTTTGGCCACTTTTACTGCCAGCAGGTATTTTTAAATTAACTAAACCTTGCAACGTGGGCACCGCAACTGTTGCACCTAAAGCGGCTTCCCACGATGTGATGGGTAGTTCAATTAGCAAATCGTGATCGGTCACCTTAAATAGCTTGTGTGGTGTAAAGCTGATATTTAAGTATAAATTGCCATTCTCGCCGCCGTTGAAACCTTTGCCACCCTTGCCGCGCAACAACATTTTAGTACCGTTGGTAATGCCTTTAGGAATGCGCGCTTTAAACGTGTGCGGCACTTGTTTAACCAAGCCTTGGGCGTCTTGTTCTGGCACGCTAAAATTTAATTCTAGTGTAGTGCCAGCGTGTGCATCTTCTAAAGAGATAGAAGCGGCTAGCTCATAATCTTGCCCTGCAGAGGCTTGGTTTTTATTTTGACGTTTGCCGCCAGAAAAACTTGCGAATAGATCGGCTAAATCAATATCATCGAATGGGTTAGATTGGCTATTGCCTTGACCATTTTGCTGACTGTACTGGCTGTATTGCTTTTGGCTAAAACCTTTATTGTCACCCCAATTAGGCGGCGGCCTAAATTCTTCACCTGCGCTATGTTTACCTAAGTCATCATAAGCGGCGCGCTTTTCTTTATCTTTAAGCGTGGCATAAGCCTCGCCAATTTCCTTAAATTTTTCTTCGCCTTTTGGGTCTTTGGTTACATCGGGGTGATATAGATGCGCCAATTTTTTGTACGATTTTTTAATTTCGTCCACAGTTGCTGTGCGCGCAACGCCTAAAATTTCGTAGTAATCTTTAAATTTCATTTTTAAATAATATGTTCAGGCAAAATTACGCGCCTTCGGGCAACAAGCGTGATAGTTCTTTTTTTAGCACGCCATAACATTCGCACACATGCGTTTCAATTCCCTTGCGGTTAATCACCGTAATATGACCACGCCGATAGGTGATTAAGCCCTCGCGTTGCAAGTGACCGGCCGCTTCGGTAATGCCTTCGCGGCGCACGCCCAGCATGCCTGCTACCAGCTCTTGCGTCATGGTAATTTCGTTGGTGTTTAGCCTATCTAAGGTTAGCAAAAGCCAGCGGCAAAGCTGCTGTTGCAGGCTGTGGTGTCTGTAACACACCGCGGTCAGTGAAATTTGCGTTAATAATACTTGGGTATACCGCAGCAATAACTGTTGCAAAGTCAACAGGCGCTTAAATTCTTGTTTAAGCAGTTGGCCTTCAAGCTGATACGCATGCCCCGAAATTTGCACAACTGCTGAGCTTGGCGTGCTATCGCCGCCCATAAATAACGCAACGCCAAGCATACCGTCATTGCCCACACTGGCAGTTTCGGCGGTTCTGCCAGATTCCAGCATATGCTGTAGCGATATGACACAGCTGGTGGGAAAATACGCGTAGCGCGACTCTTGTCCAGGCTCGTACAGCATAGTGCCAACTGGCAAATTAACCAATTGTAAATGTTGGACTAGGCTGGTTAAATCAGCCGCGGGTAGGGCAGCCAAAATATGATTTTGGCTTGGCTGATGCAAGCTGTGATGTTGCAGGCCTAGCTTATTTAAAATAGCATGTTTTAAGGTAGCTTGGTTTACGTCAGCTTGATTGATGTTAGCTTGATTTACGTCAGCTTGATTTACGTTTTTATCAATGCTTGAATTTGCGGTCATTTTTTTAGCCTATTAATGCTAGCTATCTTGTTGGCAACGCCACGCCAATGCCGCGGTAACCAATAAACTTGCAATGCCAATCAAACATCGGCTCGCCGCTTACCTGAAACTTTTGTTGTAAGCCATCTGCGGTAACGCGGCTAAACACAAAATCTAAAAACGGTTCGCGGGCGTTTATTTTTGCTTGTAACAATGCGCGTTCTTTTTCGTTCCAATCGGGTTTTTTATGGACATTTTGCTTTAGGTTTAAGTCAGTGCCAGTGCTATTTAAAATGCTATTTTCTTTTAAAATACCCGTGTTTTTTGCAATATTGTCGTCTAAATAGCTATCTACCTGTATGCCGAGCATTTCTAAAACAGGGCCTGAAACCTTGGTAAATTTCATATTCTCATCCTGCTCCCAATACCAATCAGAGGCTAGTTCTGTCAAGCTGCGATAGCGCGCTTCACTTTCGCGCAGCTCTGCGGTGCGCTCAAGCACAGTTTGCTCTAATAATTTGTTGTAGTTTTCTAGCTTTTTATACAAAAATCGCACTACCAACATATTGTAAATGCGCGTTTTAATCTCCAGCAAGTCAAACGGTTTGCTTATAAAATCTTTGGCGCCAGCTTGTAATGCACGCAGTTTGTGGCCAGGCTGCGCAGTTAAAACAATCACCGGTAAATAAGCATCGGCGTGATTGGTTTTAAGGCCTGCCATCACTTCAAAGCCGTCCATTACTGGCATTTGTAAATCAAGCAAAATCAAATCGTATTGATGCTTGCGGTGTAATGCGCACACCTCTTGCGGATTCATGGTAGCGCTTATATTGGTGTAACCAGCTTCAATCAACAATTGCGTCAGCAAGCTGATATTTGGTTCTTGGTCATCCACAATCAAAATATGGGCGCTTAAAATATCCAGTGGTTCAATCATTGCATTTCACCTTTTCATACTTATGTTTGTCAATTAAATGTTTATCATTTACGCCTGTTGCTGTCAAACTTAAGTCAGTTTCTACGTAATGTTGCGTTAAGCCGCGTTATGAAAAACTTGCATTAAAGTCTTGTTGTTCAGCAATTAAACCAGGCATGTCGGTTATTAAATCAGGCTCTTCAATCATTAAATTAAGCTCAATCCAAAATTTGCTGCCGACATTAACCGTGCTTTGTACACCAATTTTGCCGTGCATTAACTCTATTAGGCGTTTGCACACAATTAAGCCAATGCCTGTGCCCTCAATTAAGTTAGCATGCCGCCCAAGCCGATTAAAAGGCTGAAATAATTGCGCAAGCTCTTCAGTTGTTAGGCCCGCGCCGGTGTCGTTTACGCAAATACGCAGCACATGCTGACTTAAAGTGTAATCTACAGAAACCGCGCCGCCTTGCTTGTTATATTTAATGGCGTTAGATAGCAAGTTAGTCATAATTTGCTTTAAGCGCATTTTGTCAGCATACACAAAAGCATCGTCGGCTAATGGATTAAAAGTGATGGTAATTTGGTGTTTGTTTGCCATTGGTTCAATCATGCAGGCGCAATCCTGCATCACATCACTTACTGATACACGCTCAAATATAATCGCTTGTTTGCCTGATTCAATTTGTGCTAAATCTAAAATTTCGTTAATTAATTCAAGCAGATACCAGCCCGCTTTAACAATTTGTTTAACGCTACTTGTTTGCGAATCGGTTAACGGCGCTTTGCCCGATTCTAGCAATTGGGCAAAACCTAATATAGAGTTTAAAGGCGTACGCAATTCGTGGCTCATGTTAGATAAAAATTCTGATTTTGCCAAATTGGCTTTTTCGGCGGCTAATTTTGCAATTTGCAGCTCTACAATGTTTGAAATGAGCGTTTCCTC
>JAYTEL010000204.1:0-10851 GCA_043735225.1 Methylotenera sp.
TTGTTAACCCGCGCACGCATTAGCGATAAATTTACGCCTGAACATTATCTGTTTTGCATCGATTTGCAACAAGACGCGCCTGCCAAACGGATTCGCGACCTACATCCAACTGATAGTTTTCGATATTGGGAGCTTGATGAGCTAGAAAAATTATTAACGGTTGCCATTACGGTTTCTGATCGCGGCGAAATTCCACAAAGTTTAGTCTTGGCCAAAATTGACAATGTTAAAAAATTGAACGAAACCTTGCATATTTTATTAGCCGAATGGAAAAAATCAGGCTATTTGCGTCAACGCCGCAAAATCAATCGACAAGCCAGCTCAAAAACCGCCAGAGTTGATTCGGGCATTAATGAGATTTGCAATCAAGTGAAGCAGGCAAATTTAACGAGCGGCAGTTTGCATAATGGTGTGCATCATGCAAGTTCATTAGATGAGCGTTTACGTTTGCATACATCACTACGAAGCAGTAGCTTAATAGCTGCCACTAGCGGCACGTTAGATACATGGATGATTACTGACGAAAGCCCGCACGGTTTGGGCGTGCGCGTAAATAAGTATGCCAATATTTTAGCCAGACCCAATAAGTTAATTGGCTTAATGATTGATAACGAAACAACAACAATTGTAATTGGTATGATTCGCTCGGTAAAGCCGACGCAGGGCAATCAATTAAGGGTTGGTGTCGAAATTATCTCGCACCACCCAAGCTGGGTGCAGTTAAAACGCGTTGATAATAATGCGGTTTTTGCTAATACAAGTGCAAACCCAGCGTTTCAGGACGACTTTAGTGCAATAAAATCGTCATCGCTTGATATGGATTTGTTTTCAGGCATTTATTTACCTATTGAAGCAGGATTATCGGATACTTCTTGCTTAATATTACCCAAAATTAATTATCGCGCTAACGCCAATTACAGCATGTCTATTGCTGGCATGGCGCACAATGTGTTGCTTGGTGAGCCAATCGAATCGTTTGATGATTGGGTAAAAGTGGCGTTTCCATTTTAACGCTAAGCTTAATTTTTAATAGCTTAACTTTTAATAGCTTAACTTTTAATAGCTTAATTTTTAGTAGCTTAAATTTTAATAGCTGAATTTTTAGTAGCTGAATTTTTAGTAGATTAATTTAGTAGTTTTACTTTTACCAATTATTGCGCTTTTATCGTAGTCACGTTTGTCGAATTTGTGTGTTTCAAATCAGTTTTCCAATCACCGCCCAACGCTTTAAACAATTCTACCGTTGCTAAAAATGTGGCTTGTTTGGCTTGCGCTACAGCCAGCGACGCATCGTTGTGTACGCGCTGTGCATCTAGCACCTCTAAATAGGCCGAGTAACCAGATTTGTAGCGATTTTCGGCCACGCTTAAGGCTTTTTTGGCAGAAGTTTGACTGCGCAAAAATGCTTGCTCGCGCTCCGCATTTAAGCGGCGCGAAATTAACGCATCATTCACCTCTCTAAACGCGGCTTGAATGGCCGTTTGATATTGTGCCAAGGCTTGTTTTTGGCGCGCATCGGCTTGTTCAACGCGCGATTGTCGCCGATTTGAATCAAAAATCGGCAAATCTAACCCTAAGCCAAAACTCCAAATGCGCGCACCTGCTTTTAAAATATTGCCCAAATCAACGCTTTCTGCGCCCAAGCTGCCTGTTAGGCTAATGCTTGGGTACATGGCCGCTTTAGCAACGCCAATTTTGGCATTTTGCGCAATTAAGTTTTGTTCGGCTTGGCGAATATCAGGGCGATTTTCTAATAAGGCTGATGGCATGCCTGCTGGCGGCGTTGGTGGTAGTGGCAAAGCGCACAAATCACCCGCAGCAAGCGTTAAATCTAACCGGCCCGTTAACACCGCTAGTTGATGCAAGGTTAACGTGCGCGTGCGCGATAATTCAGTTAACTGCGCCTCTAAATTACTTACCTGCACTTCGGCTTGGCTAACCTCAAGGGCGCTCGCAACGCCGCCCGCCAAGCGGCGCTGGTTTAAACTAAGTGCTTCTTTACGGCTTACTTGGTTATCTTTTGTTACCGCAATTTGCGCGTCTAAACCGCGCAGTTGCAGATAATTGCTGGCAACTAAACCAATTAACGACAGTTCCAACGTATCTTTGCCTGCGCGGGAAGCAAGCGCGTTGGCCGCGGCCGATTCTTTATTACGTGTTACTTTACCCCAAAAATCAATTTCGTAAGAAGTGCTTAAGCCAAAATTAAAATTATTGCGAATAGCGCCGCCAAAGGCGGGAAAAGCGCCCAATTCAGTCACTTTCCTGCGCGATGCGTTTGCGCCTACATTGACTTGCGGATACAGCGAAGCGCCAACTTCACGCATGTTGGCATCAGCTTCATCAATGCGCGCTGCCGCTAGCGCAATATTGGTGTTATTTTTTAAACTTATTTCAACCAGCTCATTTAATGTTGCGTCTTGATATTGCAACCACCACTGTTTTTGCGTAGTGTTGGCGGCGTTAGCTGAGGCATCCGCCTCGCTGTACGTTGCGGGTAGATTAGCTTGAGCGCGCTGGTAATCTGGGCCAACTGTTTTGCAACTGATTAAGATAAAACTTAAGCTCAAGCTTAAAATGAAAAATTTGCTTTGCTTAATCATTAAAATTGTCTTAAAACCAGTCGCCACTAAATAATCTATCATAAAACCTGTTGTCGTAAAACCTGTTGTCATTAAACGAGTTACCATTATTTTGTCTCGCTATTTATGCTTGCATCTTGACTATCTAGCGCGATAATATGGCCGTGCGTTCTGACGTGTTTACCTGATAACCAAGTGAAAAATAGCGGGATAAAAATCGTTGCAATAAATGTCGCCAATATCATGCCGCCCAATACGCCAGTGCCCATACTGCGCCTTGCGGCAGCACCTGCGCCAGTGGCAAACGCCAGTGGAATAATGCCCAGCACAAACGCCATTGATGTCATTACAATTGGCCTAAAACGCAATTGTGCAGCTGCCAATGCCGCTTCGGCTGCTGGCATGCCTTGCTCCATTTTTTGGCTAGCAAATTCTACAATTAAAATTGCATTTTTTGCCGCCAAGCCAATTAGCGTAATCATGCCCACCTGAAAGTAAATATCGTTAGGCATGCCGCGAAATAGCACCGCCAATAGCGCGCCAGTTAACGCAAATGGCACCGCCATAATCACTGCCAATGGCAAGGCCCACGTTTCAAATTGCGCTGCCAAAATCAAAAACACCATTACAATAGCAAAGCCAAACGCAAATAATGCTGCGTTGCCAGTGCGTTTTTCTTGGTACGCTTGCGCGGTCCACGCCATCTGATAGCCATCGGGCAAGTTGGTTTTGGCTAAAGTTTCAACTGCTTTAATAGCATCGCCAGAGCTAATGCCAGGCGCGCCGCTACCGAAAATTTTAGCTGATAATAAGCCGTTATAGCGCTCTAATTGTTCTGCGCCAACAATGCTACTAACTTTGCTTAAAGCCGACAGCGGAATCATATTGCCGTTGGGATTATTTGCGTTGGGTTGACTGCGCACGTAGACTTTGCCTAAATCTTCTGGCTTCATTCTAAATGCAGGCTCGGCTTGCAATTGCACGCGATAAGTGCGGCCGCTGCGATTAAAATCGTTCACGTAAAGTGAACCCATGGTGCTTTGCAGCGTGGCATAAATGTCCGCAATTTTAACGTTTTGTGAAATGGCTTTGGCTTCGTCCACCTCTACCAATAACTGCGGCACGGTTGGCCTAAAAAACGTGTTAAGTCCTGTCAGCTTAGGTTCGCTGCGCATCGCCTCAATCAAGCTATTGGTGACTGCCGCAAGTTTTATAGGGTCGGTATCTTGCTTACTTTGCACGTAAAGCTCAAAGCCGCCCGCAGAACCAAGGCCGCGAATGGCAGGCGGATTAACGGCAAAGCCCAAGCCATCGGGCTGCATCATGCCAATACCCTTTAGCTTGCCAACAATATCATCGGCTGTGGTGGTGCGCTCTTTCCAATCTTTAAGTCGCACAAACATGGTGGCTGCGTTGGTTTTATTGCCGCCAGACAGTAAATCAAAGCCGTTTACCGCAAATTCAAATGCAACCGCTGGGTCTTTTGCAATGGCCGCGCGAATATCCTCAGTGGTTTTGCTGCTGCGTTTTAAAGTTGCGCCATCAGGCATCACCACAATGGTCACTACATAGCCTTGATCTTCGGGCGGCACAAAGCTGCCTGGCACGGTGCGAAACAGAAAAATCATGGCCATTAAAAAACCTAAAAACACCACTGCGCCGATTATTCTGTGGTGCAAAGTGGTATTAACTGTACTCGCATAAAAGCGCGTTAAGCCGCTAAAACCTTTATTAAATTTGCCAAAAAACCAATTTTCTTTATGCGATTTTTTTAAAATCATGGCGCACAAAGCTGGCGTTAAGGTCAGCGCAACCACGCCAGAAATCACTACTGCAATGGCAATCGTTACCGCAAACTGGCGATATAACTCACCTGCAATGCCGCCTTGAAACGCAACCGGCACAAAAACCGCGCACAGCACCAACACAATCGCCACCACAGCGGCGGCAACTTGGCCGATTGATTTTATAGCCGCAGGCAATGGGTCTAGGCCTTCTTCTGCCATTAGCCGCTCAGTATTTTCTAGCACTACAATTGCATCATCTACCACAATGCCGATGGCTAAAATCATCGCAAATAGCGTTAGCAAATTGATTGAAAATCCAAATAAATATAAACCCGCGAAGGTACCAATAAGTGAAATTGGCACTGCAATAATGGGGATAAGCGTTGCGCGCCAGCTTTGTAAAAATACAAACACTACCAGCACCACCAAAGCCAAAGCCTCTGCAAATGTTTTCAATACCTCTTCAATCGTGGCTTTTACAAAATCGCTGGTATCGTAAGGTATGCTGTATTGCATGCCCGCTGGAAAGCTTGCTTTAAGCGCGTCCACTTTATCTTTAATGCCTTGCGCAGTATCAAGCGCATTGGCGCCGCTTTGCAAAAATATGGGAATCGCCACGCCTGGCTGGCCATCTAATGTGGAAGTCACATTATAGCTTTGTGCGCCAAGCTCTATACGGGCGACATCTTTTAAATACAACACGCCGCGCGCAGCATCTGCGCGAATAATAATATTGCCAAACTGTGCTGGGTCTTTTAAACGGCCTTTGGCAGTCACCGTATAAATAAGGTCTTGCGTAACTGGCGCTGGATCTTGGCCGATTTTACCCGCGGCATATTGGTTATTTTGTGCGTTAATCGCCGCCGCAATATCGCTGGTGCTTACGCCCAATTGCGCCATTTTATCGGGGCGCAGCCAAATGCGCATGGCATAATCTTGGCCGCCAAAAATCAGCGCATCACCCACGCCTTTTACGCGCTTCATCTCATCTAAAATATTTAGCGTGGCATAATTACTTAAAAATAGCCGGTCATGTTTTGGGTCTTTTGAAGTGAGCATCACCACCAGCAAAATGTCGTTGGATTTTTTTTGTACGACTAAGCCATTGCGGCGCACCTCATCTGGCAACCGCGGCGTGGCAATGTTAACGCGGTTACTCACGTTAAAGGTTGCTTGGTCAACGTTGGTGCCAACTTCAAACGTCGCAGTGATCACCAGCGTGCCGCTAGAATCGGCATTGGAGTTGAAATACAGCAAGTTATCGACCCCGCTTAATTGCTCTTCTATTGGGCCGGCGACGGTCTTACTAAGCGTATCTGCGCTTGCGCCAGGGTAAACAGCGGTAATCGTCACGGTTGGCGGCGCAATTTGCGGATATTGCGCAATCGGCAGCTTTAATGCGGCGGCCAAGCCTGCCAATACGATAATAATCGACAGTACCGAGGCAAAAATAGGACGCGTGATAAAAAATTTTGTCATTTTTTATCAGCCTATTTTGCAGCGGCTTTTGTTGCTGGCGAGTTATTTATTGGCATTGCATTTGTGGGCGGCATAGCTGGCGCAGTGCCCAGCGCATGCGGCGCAACTTTTGCGCCAGGCGGCATCATATTTAACTTGATTAAATTGTCTACAATTACCTTATCATTCGGGTTTAGGCCGCTTAAAATAATCCAATCTTGGCCTTGCCACTCACCCACCACAACTGGTTTACGATTCACTTCGTTCTTATCATTGACTACAAATAAAAATTTACCTTGTTCGCCCGTTTGCACGGCAGTTTGCGGTACTAAAAAAACGCCATCGCGCGTGCCTGTAGTCACGCGGGCGCGCACAAATTGGCCAGGCAATAATTGCTTTTCGCTATTATCAAAAGTGGCGCGTAATTGCTGTGTACCAAGCGCGGCATCAATTTGGCTAGCGGCGAAATTTAGCTTACCTTTTTGTGCGTATTCGCTGCCATCAGGCAACAGCAAACTCACTTCTGACGCTTTGCTTGCGTCTAAATGACCGCCCAAACTTTGTAATTCACTTTCAGATAAACTAAAACGCACCCAAATTGGCGAAACTTGCACAATGGTTGTTAGCAAGCTGGTGCCAGCTTGCACCAACGCGCCTTCAGAAAATTGAAAGCGTCCTGCAATGCCAGCCGTAGGCGCAGTGACGCGCGTATAAGATAAATTAAGCTGCGCTTCTTTAATATTTGCCTGCGCTTGCATCATGCCCGCTTGGCTAATGCTGCTGTCTGAAGTTGCATTATCGTATTCGCGCTGGCTAATTGATTGTGTTGCCAGCAATTCTTTTAAGCGGCTAGATTCGCGCGACGTTTGTGTAATACGTGCGCCTTGCCCTGTAGCGGCCGCTTTTGCTTGCAATAAGGCAATTTCAAAGGGAGCTGGGTCAAGTTGAAACATTACTTGGCCAGCTTTTACTGGCTGACCTTCTTCAAACATTTTTTTTAAAATAATGCCGCCGACGCGTGGCCGAATTTCCACCTCAGACGCCGCCTCGGTTTGCGCCACAGATTCAACGCTAATAGGCACAGATGTGGGCTGTACACTCACCACACTGACTGGCATGGCTGGCATGGCATCGCTGGACGCCGGCGGCGTACTAGCAGGTTTTTGGTTGCATGCCGCAGCTAAACTACCCACTATTAATCCCACAATAACTAATTTTACATTCATAAAATTCTTTCAAAGCATATCCAGATAATCGCTTAAATCTCACCACAAATACTATTTATAAAATTAGCAAACAACAAATTAAATTATATAAATTATCAATAAAGACAACAAGATACTTGCGTTATTTAAAGTGATGATGCATTATAACTTTACTGAATATTATCAATGTAACTTTTTAATACTAATATGGATTAAGTGACATGACATTTATAAATAACCAAACGGTATTATCTGGTGAAATTTACGCCAAGCAAACTTTATCAAAGTTTGTGATGTACAACGTGCTTAAAACAAGCAGCGCTACAAACGGTAAACTTCAGACTGTCACTTTACAAAACATTGATAATCCACTTAGTTTATTTGAAACTACTGCACAAAAGTTAGCCAGCGCAGGCTATGTGCGCATTAGCCAAACACCTTATATTAACACGACTATTAACACGGCTATTTATGGCGTTAAACAGAAAAGAATAGCAAAAAAACCACTACGCTGCCCATACACCTTAGACTTTTTAGAGGCGCGAGCCGATTATGAGCGCCCTGCGCCAAATTTACCTGATTTATTTTCGCAATAAGTTTTATGCCATAAGAACGTGTTCAAAATTCGCCGCAATTTTGTAAACGCTTTCTATTTAATTGTGCAGATTTTGCGCTCTAGTTTTTCTTTATCTACACTAAAACGATGGCATTAAACTAGCGGCAAATCTGTACGTTAGCGAACATAAGCTAAGCATTTAATTGTATTGACTAAATTTTTAGACCTCAACTTAATTACTATTTTAAGATTGAGTTGCTAGCAAGCATATAGAGTTTCAGTAATAGTTTAACTAAATGCGATTTGGCGAAATAAGAAAAATTGGTGGAAAACAGCAAAAGATAAAGCATATGTGAAGGGTTGGGCGCGCGACCAACAATAACAAATCAAAAATATAGTAGGTAAATTGTTTAAATAGCTAATTTTTGCCTAATTTTTTGCTTAATACTGGTGTACTTTAACGTATTTCTAAGGCTATTTTGGCTAGGTAACTTATCTAAATAAGCGATTTGTGGCAGACCATTTTTGGCTACCTGCAAATACGGCGCATCTACATTAGGGTCAATATCGCCTATTTTCATATACTCAACCACATAAGCCCAGCGGCTATTTTGCGTAATATTAGGCGTGGTAGAATGCAATAAAAATGAAGAAAATATCACTACATCGCCAGGTTCGGCTGAGATAAATACTTTATTTTCAGTGTTGCCTTTATACACCACATGACTATCGTCTTTTTCAAACTTAAGCAGGCCTTTATGACTGCCTGGCACTACCCAAAGGCCGCCGTTATCCGCAGTCATCGACGTCATCGAAATCCAAAATTGATAGTGTTGATCTTTTAAATAACTATATTGATTGTCTTGATGCCACGGGAAAGTACCCGCGCCCGGCTGTTTTTCTACTGCTTGATCCCAGCGCACCCAAATATCAGGGCCCGCCAAGGGCGTTAATAAATCGATAATTTTTGCTTGTGCAATAAACGCCCGGATTTTATCGCTGCGGTGCATTAACAAGGCATGAAATTTTAAATTGCCTTTATCTAGCACGTCATCACCCAATTTGGTGGCCGCAGCTTCTTTTATATCTGCTTCCAGCTGCGCAATTTCATCTGTTGAAAACACGTTTTTTAGGTAAATAAACCCATTTTTTTTAAATTCTTGTTGCATCGTCATATTTGCAGCTTCCTTGAACACTATCGGTCAATCATACCTAAGAATTATGCTATTTAAAATAGCCTATTTGAGTAAATTGTATGATTACGTCTCTTTAATTTACGTTCCAGCAATTATTATCATTCTGTGGAAAGCGGGTGAAGTCCAGAATCCATCTTTAAGGTCAACTTTAAATGCTAGATTCTTCACCAACTTTTTGAATCAGCACAGGAAATAAGCGATAGAGGATGCTCTTTTACAACCGACTTAGCGCTTTAGCGCTTAGCGAGGTTGGGGAAGACCCTTGCGGTCTTATGAGCGCTGAAAGCGAGAGTTCCGCAGCGCCCAACTTTTTGAATCAGCGCAGGACAGCCGAAGGCCGCGGTGGGGGGTGCTCTTTTCTTTGGTTACTTTCTTTTGAGCAAGCAAAAGAAAGTCACTCGCCTAGAGGCGAAAAACTGCACCTCATGCAGCACAATGACTTACAGTTATTGCGCCTTACATAGACTATCTTAGTTTCTTAACTACAATAGTCGAAGCTATGAAGTCACCTAATCTTTTATGTTGCCCAAAAAATATAAATACCCAATCAAACAGCCCTAAAGGGAAAGTGATGTTTCTTAAAAATGATTCTAATGGAGTGCAAGGTTGCTTAGTATTAGCGTTAACGACTTGAATTTTCAGCAATTTTTTACCAATACTTTGACCATTTGGCATAGCATCTGAAAACAGGAAATATACTAATCCAATAAAAAAACCAGAGTAAACGGCACCATCTATTACCAAGATATTATCTATTAAAAAAAATGTAATCACTCCCAAAAAATAAGCTATCAATCCATCTGCAAACTGGCCTTGAAATCGCTTCCCTGGGTGTGCTAAAGCAGTGCTGAATTGTTTTTCTTCAAAACTCAATTTCATCTCCAATAAATAAGAAACTAACCCCTCGGTGGCCCGCCCCTTAAATCATGCCCATCCACACTATAAATCTCCACTTCTACAAAATCGCCAGGCGTTAAGCCTTCGGCATCTTCCATATACACCACGCCGTCAATCTCTGGCGCGTCAGCTTTGGTGCGGCCAATGGCTTCAATATTGCCTTCCGAATCTTGCACAATCTCATCTACCAGCACGGTTTGCATGCTGCCAATTTTATGGTGTAACTTAGCCGCGCTGATGCGCTCTTGCACTGCCATGAATCGCGCCAAGCGCTCTTGTTTTAATTCTTCTGGCACATGGTCTGGCAACTCATTGGCTTTTGCGCCATCAACGGCGCTGTAGGTAAAACAACCCACTCTATCCAATTGCGCTTCTTCTAAAAAGTCGAGCAGCATTTTAAAATCATCTTCAGTTTCACCTGGAAAACCTGCAATAAACGTGCTTCTCACGGTAATATCGGGGCAGATTTCGCGCCAAGCTTTTATGCGTGCGAGGTTATTTTCTGCATGGGCTGGGCGCTTCATGGCTTTTAAAATGCGCGGGCTAGCGTGTTGAAACGGCACATCTAAGTAGGGCAGAATTAGCCCATCGGCCATGAGTGGAATCACTTCATCCACATGCGGGTACGGGTACACATAATGCAAGCGCGTCCAAACGCCTAGCTCGCTTAAGGCTTGGCATAGCTCGGTCATGCGTGTTTTAACTGGGCGACCGTTCCAAAAACCTGGGCGATATTTTACATCCACACCATAAGCCGAGGTATCTTGCGAGATGACTAAAATCTCGCTAACACCAGCATTAACCAAGTTTTCCGCCTCGTTCATCACTTCGCCAATGGGGCGGCTAACTAAATCGCCACGCATGCTTGGAATAATGCAAAAGCTGCAACGGTGATTACAACCTTCAGAAATTTTTAAATAAGCGTAGTGCGCGGGCGTTAAGCGGATGCCTTGAGGTGGCACTAAATCGATAAACGGCTCGTGCAATTTTGGTAGATTGGCGTGCACGGCGGTCATCACTTCTTCTAACGCATGTGGGCCAGTTACCGCTAAAACACTAGGGTGCGCGTTTATCACCACATCTTTTTTGGCGCCTAAACAGCCGGTGACAATTACTTTGCCATTTTTTTGTAGCGCTTCGCCAATGGCGTCTAGGCTTTCTTGCACGGCG
>JAYTEL010000205.1:0-6922 GCA_043735225.1 Methylotenera sp.
GCCATCTTTACACAATAAGCGATTTTCAAAAGCACTGGTATTGTGACCATTCACTAACGTTGAAACTAAATTTTGCGAACTCTCTCGGTCATCGGGGTGCACAAACTCAATGAATGGTTTGGCTAGCAACTCTTCTATGCTGTAACCAAGCGCTGCTTCCCAAGTGTTATTCATTTTTTTAAAGTAGCCATCAAAGCCAGCCGTGCATAACAATTCTTGCGATAAGGTAAAAAAGCGGCGGCTATCTTCAATCGCGTGTTTACGTTCTGATATATCCTGTATCACGGCAATAAAGTACTCAATTTCATGATTGGCGCCGCGCACACAACCAATTTTTAAATGCGTCCATATTATTGAGTTGTCTTTGCGTATATAGCGTTTTTCCATGCTAAAGCTATCAATTTCGCCTGCCCACATACGTTCATAGCCAACGAGATTCTCAGCTAAATCGTCTGGATGGGTAATTTTTTGATATTTATTAGTTAATAGTTCAGCTACTGAATAGCCCACCATGCGGCTAAATTGTTGGTTAATACGCAGTAATTGGCCATCATGCGCCACATGTGCAATGCCTACCGCTGCGTTTTCAAATGTGTTACGAAACAGCTCCTCACTAGCGCGCAGGTCTTCTTGAAAAGATTCCTGATCGGTAATATCACGAAAGATAATCACCGCACCTTCTGCTTCATTATTGTCATTAATAATGGGTGTGCAAATATCGCTTATGACATATTCATTGCCATCTCGCGAAATTAGCAAGCTGTGCTTGGGCAATTTGCTAATTTTTCCTTCTGCCAAAGTCTCTAAAACGGTTGAGATGATAGGTTGGCGGGTTTGGGCATTAATCATGTAAAAAACTTCATCTATTGGGTGACCAAGCGCTTCAGTTTGGGTCCAGCCAGTCAGTTTTTCGGCAGCTAAATTAAGACGAGTAATAAGCGAGTTTGTATTAGTCGCAATTACCGCATCACCCATAGAGTTAAGGGTTGCTGCGAGAATTTTGCTATCTAAATCAACATCATTAACGGTTGAAATCGTCGTCTTAAGATTGGTTTGCTTGAGCTTAGCTTGCTTAGGCTTAGCTAGCATGTGATTAGCGCTATATTCGTTTGTATCCGCTTTTTTTTGATTGCTGTCTAAAATATCGGTTTTTTTAGCATTTGCATGTTTAAGCGCGGTGGAATTATCGATATTGCGAAACATAGCACTCCTTTTTGAAGGCACTTTTTGTAGGCACTTTTTAATATAGTGAAAAATTTGTTATATAGAAATTTTTTGTGCGCATTAACAGCTAATAAATAAGCTTTATAAGAGTTTACTACACTAAATTTTACAGTTATGTGCGTTAGCACACATAACATTATATTGAATCTTTTGTTTATTTAAGTAATGGTATTTTGCCTGAAAAAAACAATGATTTAGTTATTTCTAACATGAATAAAGTAACAATACTGGCAGCCAAGCATATTGCAAATAAATGCCAATGAAACGCACCAAAGTGAAATAGCGTTTTAGCTGGTTGCCAAAATACAGCAATTGTTAATACGATTGATACGCTAGCCAATAAAATCCATAAAGAGCGGTTAGGTTTAAAAATTGCAAGCATTATTGAGGTGCTAAATGACCGATTGACCAAAATCAAACCCATATTTAACAGCACTAATGCGGTAAAAATCAGTGTGCGCATATCGGCTTCTGGTAATTTTTTATAGGCGGCGCTTACTAAAATAATTGCCAAAACCGTTAAAACCAGCAGCCCTTGCGTAACTGCCCAAATAACGCGTTTGCGCAACACTAAGGGACTTTTAGGGCTGCGTGGTGGGCGCTGCATCAAGTTGTTTTCTGCTGCCTCTGCCTCAAACACAATAGAGCATGCAGGATTAATGACCATTTCTAAAAACGCTATATGAATGGGAATTAACATGAGTGGCAAGCCGAGCAAAAGTGGCAATATCGCTAGGCCAGCAATAGGAATATGTACGGCAATAATATATTCAATGGTTTTACGCAGATTGTCATAAATTCGCCTACCTAGTTGAATGGTTTTAACAATCGAGCCAAAATCATCATCTAGCAATACAATATGAGCAGCCTCGCGCGCCACATCTGTGCCGCGCCCGCCCATGGCAATGCCAATATCAGCGGCTTTAATGGCGGGTGCATCATTTACGCCGTCACCTGTCATGGCCACAATATCACCTTGTTTTTTTAAGCGCTTTACAATGCGTAGTTTTTGATTTGGCCTAATACGCGCAAAGATTGAGGTGGTTTTTAAAGCGTCAGCCAGCGCTTCATCAGTCATGGTTTCAATAGTATCGCCGCTGATTACATTGGCCGCATCTAAACCTGCTTGTTGGGCTATGGCGCGCGCTGTACTTGGATAATCACCTGTAATCATTACAACTCTTATGCCTGCTGCATGGCATTGTGCAACCGCGGCAGGCACGTTTGTACGCAAAGGGTCTGTAAAGCCAATTAAGCCAACAAAATCAAACTTAAATTCGCGCAAAGATTGAGGTAATTTATTTAATTGCGCTGCACTTATTATGCCTTGCGCAATACCAAGTACGCGAATGCCTTTAGTGGCCAAGGCTTCAGCTTGTTGGTTTATGCTTTTTAATTGCGCTGCGCTTAAGTGACAAAGCGCACTAATGGCTTCTAACGCACCCTTTGCATAAATTGTTGTAAATGGGTTGTTGTCATCGGCAGCGTTATTGGTCACATTAGTTACATTAGTCATTACGTTTGCAACTGCCAATAAATCTGGCCTTAAACCATAAGCATGTACCAATGTGTACTGCGCAAAGCTAGCCTTGTTTTCACCAATTTGCGTTTCGGCTAATTGGTGAATAGCACTATCCATGGGGTCTGTTGCGTGCGGCGGGCAAGCTAATAATGCAATTTTTAATACTGCTTGCGCGCCAATATTGGCCTTAATATGTTGGGCTTGCTCCCAATTTTCTGTGGTGTCATTAGTAGTAGAAACAATATGCGGAATAATATTGACAACAGTCATTTTATTTTCGGTTAATGTGCCGGTTTTGTCGGTGCACAATACGGTGACAGCGCCAAGGGATTCTATAGCAGATGCGCGGCGAGTGAGCACCCGCACCTTAGATATGCGCCATGCACCCATTGCCATAAAAACTGCAATAACCATCGGAAATTCAGCAGGCAACATTGACATACCCAAAGCAATGCCGCCTAGCATAGCTTGCAACCATGACCCGCGAAGCGCCCAAAATAGCGCAGCAGTGACTATGCTTGCAACGCCGCCTATGACAGCGAAGTTTCGCACCAAACTGCGCAACTGTTTTTGCAAATGCGGTTGTTCTATCTCAATAGATTTTATTGCGTGGCCTATTTTGCCCATCTCAGATTGGCTACCAGTTGCGCGAACTAACGCCATACCAGATCCTCGCACAACCAAAGAGCCTGCAAATAGATGCGGCGAATCATCGCCCCCCGATGATATTGAAGGCGTCATTGCAACATCAATGGCTATCTCAACATTGTTTGGCAGTGTTAACTTACGCACAGCTACCGATTCACCTGTTAGTAGCGATTCATCTACCAATAAATCTTGCGATGACAATAAAGTGGCATCTGCCGCCACCCGGTCACCTTCCGTAACAATAATAATATCACCGCGCACCACCTCACGGCCCGCTATGTGTACGCGTAAACCATCGCGCATGACTAAGGCGCGTGGGCTAGCCAAATTGCGCAGCGCTTCTAACACTTTTTCACTACGCGATTCTTGCACAATGGTGATAGCGACTGACAAACATGCGAACACCAATAAAAATAGTGCATCAAAACGGTCACCAAGCAATAAATAAACCGCGCCCGCCCCAATTAATAAAATAAACATGGGCTCTTTAATTATTTGAATTAATATGCGCAAAAAACTGCGTTTTTTAGTGCTAGGCAGCTCGTTATAGCCATCACGCTTTAAATGTTGCGCGGCAATGGCGCTACTTAAACCTGACTGTTGATTAATGGCAGATGTGGAGGGAGTGTAGGATTGGGGGCTAGTTTGCGGCATATTTTAGTTTGATTAAGCAATGGCCTAATCAGCTCACCCAATCGTTAAATTTGAATTTTATTATCGGCTAAAAAAGTGAGCGTTTCTGTGCGTTAGCAAACATTAATCCAACATAAAAAACGTAATATATTTGTTAAAAGTTTGCCTAGTTAAGCTGATTAACTGCGCCATTGGTTATGCTTTATTCACTTTTACTATTAACTTAATTTTAACTTAACTTTTAACTTAATTTTTAACTTAACTTTTAACTTATATTTTTAACTTATATTTTTAACTTTTATTATTACTATAAATTATTGGTCTTTAGAAATGCCAATTACTCCCAATAATAACCGCACAACGCCGTATACCAGCCAAGAAAAAAAGCGTTTAAATGGGTGGCTTTGCAGCCACTCTTGTGCAGATACTTGATATGCGCCCTCACGGATAGAGCTGCAAATTTCGCTGCGTAATTCATTTGCAAATACGCTATCTTGCACTATTACATTGGCCTCTCGCGCAAGCATCATGCTAAAGGGGTCAATGTTAGACGAGCCAACTGTTGACCAATAACCGTCAATGACTGCCACTTTGCAATGCATAAAACTTTTTCGATATTCAAAGATTTCAACACCATTTTTTAAAAACAAACTATAAAAAGCGTGCGTTGCAAACATTAAAAAATATTCCATGCGGCCTTGCAACAATAGCTCAATTTTAACGCCGCGATGGGCTGCGCTTAATAATGCCTCTCTAAAACGTTTGCCTGGCACAAAGTAGGCATTGGCGATGATAATCTCAAATTGTGCAGCATTAATTGCGTCTAAATAAGCGTTTTCAATATCGCGCCTGTGCAATATGTTATCGCGCAAAACAAATGCAGCATTAACACCTTTTACAACAACATGTTCATTTTTAACAGGACTAATTTTATAAAAGCTATTACCAATATTAAATTGTAATAGCGACAAGCGCTGCCACAATTTTTGCACACTGGTAGTAATAATTGGCAACAGCGCGCCTTCAATACGCACGGCGTAATCAATGCGCGGCGGCGTGTTATCAGGCACGTTATAGTCATCAATAATATTAATGCCGCCGACAAAAGCGATTTTACTGTCCATAACAGCAATTTTGCGGTGTAGCCTGCGTAGCCTACTTTTTTTTAGCGTCCAAGGTGATATTTTTGGCCGATAAAAAAGCACTTGTACGCCCGCATCTTCAAGTTCTTTTAAGTAAGCTTTAGGCATATCTTTGCAGCCAAAGCCATCCAACAAGACATTAACTACTACACCGCGTTGTGCGGCTTGTTTTAGCGCAGTACCAATGCTAATGCCCGCTTTGTCAATTTCGTAAATATAAGTGAGTAAATAAATGCAATGGCTAGCGTTTTCAATGGCAGTAATAAGCGCTGGAAAATACGCTTCGCCGCTTCGCAATAATTGAATTTGGTTGTTAGGTAAAAAATTAGTCATTGTATGAATGGTAATCTTAAGTTGATCATCTTAAATCAACGTTTAATTAGAGTTGCCGATAAAATGGCGTGATCAGATAATTGAATAAAATGTGCGCCTGAATGTGTTTCGGCGTGCTTAACGCTAAAGCCACGCACATAAATACGGTCTAACCTTAAAATGGGCAACCACGATGGAAAACTGCGCGCAGATTGGCCTGTGTGATGCTCAAATACTTCATGCAAATGCAAGCGTTTGGCAAACGCCGCGCCGCCGCGCATGCTCCAATCGTTAAAATCACCTGCAATAATTAAGGGCGCATCGGCAGGTACGTTTTGTTCAATAAAGTGCGATACCGTGTCTAGCTGTTGCCTGCGCCAATGTGCAAGCAAGCCAAAATGGATGCAAATGGTGTGCAGCGGCTCATCCCAATTGGGCACGTTAATCTTGCAATGCAGCATGCCACGCTGTTCAGAAGCATGGGCAGAAATATCTTGATTATTGGTGTGAATAATAGGAAATTTTGACAGCAGTGCATTGCCGTGATGCCCCGCTGGATAAACCGAATTTTTACCATAGGCATATTCTGGCCAAACTGCATCTGCCAAAAATTCCACTTGGCCAGCCACTGGCCATGCTTCAAAACGTTTGCTATTTTGCGCATGCACATCTTGCACTTCTTGCAAAAAAACCACATCAGCATGCAGTTTGCGTAATATCTCGCGCTGTTTAGATAATGCTAGCCGCGCATTAAAGTGGGTTACACCTTTGTGAATATTAAATGTTGCAATGCGAATAGTGTTGGGCAATTTGGGCGCTTTTTTAAAATTGTTTGTTTGTATATTTTACGCCTGATTAATTCACAATTAGGTGCGCTGGCGTACGGACAAGCAAAACTTAACCATGCACAGTCATATTATTATTATGAATAGAGATTGTAATGCTTAATCAAATGGAAACCGAATATTTACGCGCTTGCAACGACTGCGCAGCTGCTTGCTTGCAATGCGCAACTTTATGTTTAAAAGAGGATGACCCTAAGCCAATGGTGCCTTGCATATTGCTAGATATGGAATGCGCAGATATGTGCCGCCATACCGCGCAAGCCATTGCCAGGGGCGATGCACATTTGCATGCCCTTAGCTTATTGTGCGCAGAAATTTGTGAAAAATGCGCTGAAGAATGTGGCAAACATATGATGGAACATTGTCAACACTGCGCTGAGGCTTGCAAACGCTGCGCGGTTGCTTGTCGCAGTATGAAAAATTAGTATGACGCATTAATGTAGTTAATTTTTAGGAGAAAAATCATGCAAACAGAAACATTAATAGTAACGGGTATGACATGTGGCGGCTGTGTGGATAGTGTGACAAGGGCGCTAGTGGCAGTTGACGGCGTGCATAACGTGAATGTATCGCTGGCAAATAAAGAGGCGAAAATT
>JAYTEL010000206.1:0-1865 GCA_043735225.1 Methylotenera sp.
TTTTTACGAAACCATCTGCCCAACATGCAACGGCAAAGCCACGCGCGAGACCGATACGCTTGATACATTCTTTGAATCAAGCTGGTATTTTGCACGTTATGCAAGTTTTGATTGCAACACAGCAATGGTCGATGAACGAGCGAACTATTGGCTGCCCGTTGACCAATACGTGGGCGGTATTGAACATGCGATTTTGCATTTGCTGTACGCGCGGTTTTTTAACAAGCTGATGCGCGATGTTGGATTGATTAAAAATGATGAGCCTTTCACTAACTTGCTTACACAAGGTATGGTGCTAAAAGATGGCACTAAAATGAGTAAATCGAAAGGTAACACGGTTGACCCGCAAGCCTTAATTGAAACCTATGGCGCTGATACTGCGCGCCTATTTATGATGTTTGCTGCTCCGCCAGACCAAAGCCTAGAATGGGCGGATAGCGGTGTTGAAGGCGCAAGCCGCTTTTTAAAACGCTTGTGGAAAGCATGTTATGAGCATGTTTCACTCGGCCAAATTACTGCTTACACTGAAGGCGAGTTGAACGCAGCGCTTAAGCAATTACGTTTGCAATTGCACCAAACAATCGAAAAAGTGGGCGATGATTACGGCCGCCGCCACAGCTTTAATACGGCGATTTCTAGCGTAATGGAGCTGATGAACGCACTCGCAAAAATCGAAGCGACTGACACATTAACAAGAAGTGTGCGTCAAGAAGTATTGCAGAATGTTGTGTTGCTACTCAGTCCTATTGTGCCACATATTTGCCAAGCACTTTGGGCCGAGTTATGTCCTGCAAGCCATATTCTAGAAGCAGGTTGGCCTGTTGTCGATAAAACCGCCATGGTGCAAGAGTCGGTTGAATATGTGGTTCAGGTGAATGGAAAGCTGCGTGGTAATTTACAAGTTTCACGCGATGCCGACAAAGCAGCAATCGAAAAAATGACATTATCGCAAACTTATGTCACAAATTTTTTGCTAGAAGGCACATCTGTGCGTAAAATCATTGTTATCCCTAATAAATTGGTTAATGTGGTCATTAGTTAATATGGCGAATGCATAATGTTAAAAATAAGTTTTCGCGCATTATTTTTTATCGCAATCGTGTTCAGCTTAATTAGCTGTGGTCTTCACTTGCGCGGCATGACTGATGTTGCCTTTAATAATATATTTATTCAAGGCAACACCTTGGTGATTTCAAATAACCTTAAAAAATCACTCAATACGAGTGGTGTAAAAGTACTGGATAGCGCTGCCAACGCCGAGTTATTACTCGAAATGGTGGGCGAAGAAAGCGAAAAGCGTATTTTATCTTTAGCGGGCGGCGGTACGGTGAACGAGTTTGAGTTGTTTTATCGCGTGCATTATCGCACCAAGGCGGCTGACGCAGCTACTTGGAGCCAAATACAAACGGTAGAGGCGCGGCGCGATTTTACCTACAGCGACGCGAATTTGTTGGCCAAACAAGATGAAGAAAAACGCTTAAATGAAAACATGCGTAGTGATGTAATCAGCGGTATTTTGCGCAGACTTGCTGCCTTAAAGAAATAAGCGCACTCCTGTTTTTTATGGCGCGATTAGAACAAAACCAGCTTAAACAACAACTTACAACAAAGTTATCGCCGCTTTATGTGTTGGTTGGTGACGAGCCGCTGGCTCAATCTGAATGTTTAGATGCTATCCGCCAGGCGGCGCGCAAGGCGGGTGCGGAGGAACGTTGTAGTTTTATAGTTGATCGCACTTTCAATTGGCTGCAAATTCAACAGTTTTCGCAAGCCTTATCGTTGTTTTCCAGTTTACGTATTCTCGAAATCCATATTCCAAGCGGTAAGCCAGGCGTTGACGGCGGCAAAGCGCTAACTGAGCTGGC
>JAYTEL010000207.1:0-15167 GCA_043735225.1 Methylotenera sp.
TGACTAAAGTGATACCAATACAATAAAATTGAACCAAAACAACTAATTAAGCGATCGCCAAGCAGTTTTGCGGCTTCAATATCGCGGTCAGTGCTTTCAGGTTCAAGTGTGCCCAGCATGGCGCAACCCGTACGCATCACATCCATTGGGTGCGCTTTTTTGGGGATTTGCTCGAGCACGATTTTAAGCGCAGCTGGCAAGCCGCGCAATGTTTTAAGTTTTGCGTGATAGGCAGTGAGCTGGTCTCGATTGGGCAACTCGCCATGAATCAACATATATGCCACTTCTTCAAAAGTCGTACTTTTGGCCAGCTCGGTGATATCGTAGCCGCGATAATGCAAATCGTTGCCAGTATGGCCAACCGTGCAAATGGCTGTAGAGCCAGCATTGACGCCAGCTAGAGCGACGCCTTTTTTCTTTTTGATTTCAGTTGTTGCTTCCATGTTTAATCTCCCATTTTTAATCCGTCATACCAGCGTAGGCTGGTATCCAGTCAAATCGCAATTGTACTAATGCTGAAATAGTGTCAGCAATTTAGGTATGTTGCTCGTCTGAATTCCCGCCTGCGCACCACAACCACTCCAATTTACTAAGCGCTAAAGCACTTGCAAAGTTGACTGCGGGAATGACGGTAAAGAAAATTCAATCTTTAATTTGATTAAATAATGCATCCAATTTCTGCTCAAATGCGTGATAACCCAAATGCTCGTAAAGCTCCATACGCGTTTGCATCATGCTAACTACATTTTTCTGCGTTCCCTCAGCGCGCATGGTTTCATACACGGTTAAGGCAGCCTTGTTCATGGCGCGGAAGGCAGAAAGTGGGTATAAAACCATGCTTACATTTGCCGTTGCTAGTTCGGCTACCGTAAATAATGGCGTGCTACCAAACTCGGTAATATTCGCCAGCACAGGCACTTTTACCGCATCAACAAACTGTTTATACATGCTGAGTTCAGTGATGGCTTCGGGGAATATCATATCAGCACCGGCCTCAACGCAAGCGCAGGCGCGGTCCATAGTAGATTGTAAGCCTTCCACTGCCAGCGCATCAGTACGCGCCATAATGACAAAATCTGGGTCAGTTCTAGCATCCACAGCCGCTTTAATGCGGTCAACCATTTCCGCTTGGCTTACTACAGCCTTGTTTGGGCGATGACCGCAACGTTTGGCTGAAACTTGGTCTTCAATATGCACCGCAGCAGCGCCTGCTTTTGCCACACTTTTAACAGAGCGCGCAATATTAAATGCGCCGCCCCAGCCAGTGTCTATATCCACCAAAAGCGGCGTATCGACAGCGTCGGTAATACGGCGCACGTCAATGAGTACGTCTTCCAGCGAAGAAATGCCTAAATCGGGCAAACCCAGTGAACCAGCAGCCACGCCGCCACCAGACAAGTACAGCGCTTTAAAGCCCGTTTGTGTGGCCAACATGGCGTGATACGCATTAATCGCGCCGATAATTTGTAGCGGCTTTTCGGCAGCGATTGCGGCACGAAAACGCGCTCCTGCGGATGTTGGTTTGGTCATCAGTTTTTATAGTCCAGCTAAAAAAAGCTTTATTTAAAGAAAGCTTGGTTTGCATCATCAGAAATCAGCACTTTGGTGAGTTTGGCTTTTTGTAGCACTTCCCAAAAGTATCGATACGTCGCTCTGTCGTGCAATTCGCCATCATATTGAATCGGCCCCCAGTTGGCTGCCTGTGCGGCGAGCAGGATGTTCGCTGCATCAGCAACTTCATCAAAATTGGGTTTCATGGCATCTACAATGGCTTGAATCTGCGTGGGGTAAATGCTCCACATACGCATGAATCCAAACTCATTACGGGCGCGTTTGGCGTCGCTAAAAGTGGTTTCTACATTTTTTAAATCGAGTGTTACGTTATGTGCGGGTACAACACCATTAGCTAATGCCGCAGATACGACTTCGGCTTTAGCGCGAGCAAGTAAGCGGTGCTCAAACTGGCCAGGACTACGCATGGCGCTGGCGGGAATCGCGCCGTGATGCGCGCTGACAAAGTCCATTAGACCAAAATCCAGCACTTGTACCCACGGCAATTTGGCAATGTCATGCACTTGATTTAGCGCGCCGTGCGTTTCGATTAAAATATGCACTGGAATAACCCGCTCAATACCAGCAAAAGTGGCTGCTTTTTGAATGTAGCTAATCATTTCACGCGCTTGGGCAATATCAGTACATTTTGGAATCGTGATATAAGTCAATACCTTACCTGCACCACCCACTAAAATATCAATGTCTAATTTCCAAGCAGGATGCGTGTAATCGTGAATGCGCGCGCCTGCCATTTTGTGCACGTTGGTGTCGCTATTTAACACGCGCACAATCATCTCGGCGTGATCGCGCTCTTGTCCGCTGGCAGCGCCGTCTTCGCAATCGCAAGTAATGTCAAACACCGCGCCAATGCTTGATTGCAGGCCAAGTGCTTTAAGTATTAATTTTTCGCTACCTGCAAAATGCTCACAAGCGGGAATCAGCGGAAACGATTTTTCGCCGCCGAATAAAGCATCATTTGGATGAACTTTAATTATAGTTTCAAACATTTCTACATCCTCTAGGCTTACAAATTCGTCATTCCCGCAGTCGACTTTACAAGTGCTTTAGCGCTTAGTAAACCGGAGTGCCCGAGGTACTAAAGCAAAAATCCATTTTTTCCCAGTTGAATTCTTTACTTAAATAAATTCCTAGGTTTAGAAAGACGGCTGAGATTTATACATTACTTTTTCGGCATGGCTATGGTGTAATCAAGATCTAGCACCACATTGGGGTGGTACCCAGTTGTAGTTTTAAATTCCGTTATTTCACTCGCAGGCATATTTTTGATGCCAACCATGCGCAAGCGCAACGCGCCCAAGTCTTTGTTGGGCATCGCCCAAGTGTCCAGCACTTCTGTCGCGCAATAAATCGTATCGCCTGCAAAGCATGGGTTAGCATGGGTGCCAGCGTTAATAGCCAAAATAATCAGTGCGTTTTCTAAGCCTTCAACACTAATTGCACGGCACATCGAAATTGCCACGCCGCCATATACCAAGCGCTGGCCAAAGCTGGACGTTTTCATTAAATGGTCATCAAAATGCAAGCGTGCATTATTTTGATAAAGCCGCGTTGCCAAGGTGTGATCGGCTGGGTTAATCGTCATACCAGCGGCGTGATTAATGCGCTCACCAACTTCATAATCATCCCAAAAATATTGTCCGCCAGTCATTTTATTGTCAAATTTATTGGCAGAAAAGAAATGTGGTAGTGTCAGATTTTCTGGCGAAACAATGCTTGGTAAATCTGGGATTGTTGATGTGGGCGCTGGCGCATCCGGATTATTTTTATGCACCATCACCCAACGCACCCAGCTTAATACTGGCTCGCCACGTTGGTTTATCGAAGTAGAACGCACATACACGACACCGCTTTTTCCATTAGAATTTTGTTTTAAGCCAACGACTGTGCTACTGGTAGATAATGTATCACCCACAAAAACTGGCTGCAAAAAGCGCACGTCTGCATAGCCTAAATTAGCCACCGCATTCACCGAAATATCGGGTACGGTTTTGCCAAAGGCAATATGAAACACCAACAAGTCATCGATTGGCACGGATTTGTAACCTAGAGATTGTGCAAAAGGCTCGCTGCAGTGAAGAGGGTTACGCGACCCATAAAGCGCAATGTATAAAGAACAATCGCCCGCCGTTATTGTACGTGGCGTGGCGTGTTGAATCACTTCGTTTAAAACAAAGTTTTCAAAAAAGCGGCCTGCGCTTATTTTTTTAGATATAGTTTTGGTTGAAATACTCATAAATCTTTCAAAGTACCGTCATACCAACGAAGTCTGGTATCCAGTCAGGTTTAAATTTTTATTATTCATCATTTAACCACTCATATTAAATAGGATGCTCGCCTAGATTGTGGGTACTCAATCTCTTAAGAGCAGGCCCTGCCAAAATGACGTTTAGTTAAATATATTCTTCTTCTAACTCTGCAATCATATTGTGCAATTTCAATAAGCGCTCTGCCGCTTTTACGTGATGGTGTTCAACTAACCTATCGTTTACCACCACTGTGCCTAGCCCTTTTTCGTTGGCTTCTTTTAGTGCGCGAATAATCTCACGCGCATGCGCTACCTCGCTATTTTTTGGCGTATAAGCATCGTTACTATAGGCAATTTGTGATGGCGACACTAGCGTTTTACCGTCAAAGCCCATATCACGCCCCATGCGGCATGCATATTCAAAAGAATGCATATTTTTAAAATCTGAGGTGATGCCATCCACCACGCAGCGCCCGTAAGCGCGCGCGGCTAAAATTACCAGTGATAGCGCAGTTAAAATTGCGCTTTGCTCGTGCGTTACACGTGCGTGTAATTGTGAAGTTAAATCACTAGTTGCCATCATCATACAAATAATGCGGTCGCTTGCAGCGGCGATTTCTTTGGCGTTTAGCACCGCAATTGGGCTTTCTATCATCACCATAATAGGCATATGTTTACCGCCCGCATCATCTAGCAATTTTAGCGCAGAGTGTACGTTGGCGGCGGACTCTATATTGGGAAGCAAAATTGCGTCGGCGCCTATATTGGCGACGGCTTTAATGTCATCTGCGCCCCATATAGATTCAAGGTTGTTCACTCGCACAATCACCTCGCGCGCCCCATAACCACCTTGTTCGACAGCAGCGACTACATTGCCGCGCGATTCAATTTTGGCAGCAATTAATATTGGGTCGCCTAAATCAAGAATGACTGCATCGGCTGATAACGTGCGAGCGCGATCCAAATAATATTGGTTACAACCAGGCACATAAAGTACAGATCGACGCGGGCGAAAGCAATGTTCCATAATTTTTTAAGACAATTTAAACGTTTTTATAGATTGATTAAACTCAGTATATAACGCAGTTTATTATCTTGCAACACAATATCTTATGTCTTATATAAGATTAGTCTTGTATAAGATATATATTACTAGACAATTTAATATAATAATGTTTTAATTGGCATTGAATTATCTAGATTTAACATGTTAATAATATGATGATGGAAAAATTTAACAGCTCACCCAGTTACCGACCGCTTTACGACCAGATTAAAGTTTTGCTTACGCAAAGCTTAATTGGCGGCGAATGGCGTCCTGGCGAAATGATTCCAAGTGAAATTGATTTGGCTGGACGCTTTAAAGTAAGCCAAGGCACCGTGCGTAAAGCCATTGATAGTTTGGCTGGTGAAAATATTTTAATTCGCCGTCAAGGTAGGGGCACTTTTGTCGCCACGCATAATGAAGAGGGCATTAAGCTACGTTTTTTACGCTTAACTGCTGCCAACGGTCAAAAAGAAGTATTGCTGAGCGAGCTAATCAGCTGCACTAAGACTAAGGCGGACGCCAAGATGGCTGCAATGCTGGCAATCAAGGCTGGCGCCGCGTTAATAGAAATTAAGCGTTTGCTCACTTTTTCAGGTAGGCCGCTCATTTATGACCATATCGCCGTACCTGCCGCGCCATTTAAAGGCTTAAACGCGATAAGCGTAGAAGAAAACAAAGGCTCTATGTACAGCATGTACGAAACAGAATATGGCATTCGCATGATTCGCGCGGAAGAGCGTTTAACCGCTGTGGCGGCAAATGTAGAAGTGGCCGAATCACTTAATTTAAAGCTTGGCGCGCCGCTGTTAAGCATAGAGCGCGTTTCATATACATATGGCGACAAACCAATGGAGTGGCGATTGGGGCTGTGTCTCACCGATGATCATCATTACATGAGCGAGTTAGAATGAGTGATTTTGAAAACTTGCCCCAGCGTTGTTGGGTTTCGCTTGCCGTACTATTCGTACTGTCTGCACTCATCCGCCTAGCTGGAACAAGTTTTGAAAATCACTTTGAAGTTGTGTGAAACAATGGCTAACAATCAGTAAAAGCATTTGAATGTAATTTGGTTGGTTTATCAGGTTTTATCCGTGTTTATTCTTTTTTATCTGCGGCAAAAAAGGTTTTAGGTTTAAAAATATATGGATGACTTAAAAAAACGTGCGCTTGATTACCACCAATTTCCCAAGCCTGGTAAATTGAGTGTTGATTCTTCTAAACCATGTGCGACGCAAGACGATTTAAGTTTGGCCTACACGCCAGGTGTGGCAGAGCCCGTACGTGAAATTAATAAAGATCCTGCAAACGCTTATAAATATACTAATAAAGGCAATTTAGTGGCGGTAATCACCGACGGCACGGCGGTTTTGGGCTTGGGTAATATGGGTGCGCTGGCCAGTAAGCCAGTAATGGAAGGTAAAGCAGTGTTATTCAAACGCTTTGCGGGCATTGATGTGTTTGATATTGAAATTAACGCCGCTAGCCCTGACGAGTTTATTCAAACCGTAGTCAACATCGCGCCGACCTTTGGCGGCATTAATTTAGAAGATATTGCCGCTCCGCATTGTTTTTATATTGAAAACGAGCTAAAAAAGCGCTTAGATATTCCTGTGTTTCATGACGACCAGCATGGAACGGCGGTTATCGTAGCCGCCGCGCTATTAAATGCGCTAGAGCTGCAAGGCAAATCGCTTTCAACCGCAAAAATTGTATTTTTAGGCGCAGGTGCAGCCGGTTGTTCATGCGCTAAGTTACTGAAATTAATGGGCGCGACTAACATTACCATGGTGGATAGAAGCGGCGTTTTGACGAGTGATAGAGTTGATTTGCACGACAATAATCGTGAACTAGCAGTTGCGCCAAGTAATGATAAAACGCTAGCTGATGTGATGCCAAATGCTGACGTTTTTATTGGCGTTTCAGCCAAAAATGCGCTGGACGCCGCATTAATAATAGGCATGGCCAAAAACCCAATTATTTTTGCGCTGGCTAACCCAGACCCAGAAATTTTGCCAAGCCTTGCTCACGCGATTCGCGACGATATTTTAATGGCAACAGGCCGTAGCGATTTTCCAAATCAAGTGAATAATGCCTTGTGCTTCCCGTATTTGTTCCGCGGCGCACTAGATGCAAAAGCCACGCAAATTACCGAAAAAATGAAAATCGCCGCAGCCATGGCGTTAAGTGAGTTGGCGCGCGAGCCAGTACCCGCCGAGGTTCTGGCGGCTTACAACTTAACAAGTTTAAGTTTTGGCAAAGAATATATTATCCCCAAACCATTTGATGCACGGCTATTGACGCGGGTTTCGGGTGCGGTAGCTAAAGCAGCTAAAGAAGGATAATCAAATATAATCTTCAATTCGTCATTTTGAGCGTAGCGAAGAATCCAGTACTTTTTAGCGGCATTATGGATTCTTTGCCCAATTAAAACCTTGGGTTCATAATGACGATGTAGGTATAAATTAAAGTTTAAATATGCAAAAAAACAGCTCCAATAATAAAAAAAATAGGCCTAAAAACCTTAATTTATTCACCATTCGCCTGCCCATTAATGCGGTGGTATCAATTTTACATCGCGCTTCTGGCGTGGGTTTGTTTTTGGCACTACCTTTAATTTTATTAGCCTTGCAATACTCGGTGCGCTCGCCAAAAAGCTATGCAATATTGACGAATCTGCTCGACACCTGGTTTGCAAAGTTAGTGCTAGTTGGTTTATCTTGGGCGTTTTTTCATCACTTTTTTGCGGGTATTCGCCATTTATTACAAGATATTCACTGGATGACGTCTCTCAATAATGCGCGATTTTCTAGCCGCGTTTTATTATGGTTGGTGGGTATTACTACAGTTATTTTCGCAATACTAATTTGGTAATTTAAATGTTTATTCAATTATTCACTCGACAATACCCTGGCATGCGCTTGTGGCTTTCGCAGCGGTTAACTGCGCTGGTGATGGCGGTTTATATCGTGTTGCTGCTTATTTTGTTGGCCATTGTGCAACCCACGGGATTTGCCGCTTGGCATGCTTTTGTTGCCCCTATATGGTTTCGGCTTGCAACTTTACTGTTTTATATATGCCTATTTATGCATGCTTGGCTTGGTATATCCGACGTGTTGAAAGATTATATTTTTAATAAAACATTGCGCGCTTATATGCAAATAGTGGTGGATATGTTGCTGCTAGTTTATTTGGCCTGGGTTTCAATTATTTTGTGGAATGTGTAGTTAATATGAGCTTGCAAATACATCAATATGATGCAGTCATAATCGGCGGCGGCGGCGCAGGTTTGCGCGCGGCTTTGCAATTGGCCGAATCTGGCGTTAAAGTCGCGGTACTGTCAAAAGTATTCCCGACGCGCTCACACACGGTGGCGGCGCAGGGTGGCATTGCAGCCGCGCTGGGCAACGTGAGTGATGACAAATGGCTGTGGCACATGTACGATACGATTAAAGGTAGCGACTTTTTGGGCGACCAAGATGCCATCGAGTATATGTGCAAAAACGCTGCCAAAGCGATTATTGAGCTGGAACATTTTGGTATGCCGTTTGACCGTTTAGAAAGCGGCAAAATTTATCAGCGCCCCTTTGGCGGCATGACGCAAAATTTTGGTGAATCGCCCATTTCGCGCACCTGCGCGGTGGCTGACCGTACCGGCCACGCCATGCTACACACCTTGTATCAGCGTAACATTCGCGCCAATACACAATTTTTAATCGAATGGTTTGCGCTCGATTTAATACGCGATGCCGATGGCGATGTGCTAGGCGTAATTGCGCTAGAAATTGAAACGGGCGAAGTGCATATTATTCAAGCCAAAACGACCTTGCTGGCTACTGGCGGCGCGGGCCGCATCTTTAAAGCCAGCACCAACGCCTTTATTAACACGGGCGATGGCCTTGGCATGGCAGCACGTGCAGGATTGCCGCTGCAAGATATGGAATTTTGGCAATTTCACCCAACGGGTATTCAACACGTAGGCGTGTTGATTACCGAAGGTGTGCGCGGCGAAGGTGGTTATTTGGTGAATTCTGAAGGCGAGCGCTTTATGGAGCGATATGCGCCGCATGCCAAAGATTTAGCCAGCCGCGACGTGATTTCGCGCGCCTCAATGTTAGAAATTAAAGCTGGCCGCGGCGTGGGTAAAAATAAAGATGCCATTTATTTGAAACTCGACCATTTAGGTGAAGAGCGCATTAACAAAAGCCTGCCTGGCATTCGCGAAATCGCCAAAACATTTGCTAATGTTGACCCTATCAAAGATCCAATTCCTATTGTGCCAACTTGTCATTACATGATGGGCGGTATTCCAACCAATATTGATGGTCAAGTAGTGCTTGAAGGTAATAAGGCAGGCGCTACATCTGTAGTTCGGGGTTTATATGCCGTAGGCGAGTGTGCGTGCGTTTCGGTACACGGAGCGAATCGTTTGGGCTCCAATTCTTTACTGGATTTAGTGGTTTTTGGCAAAGCAGCGGGCGACCATATGACCGCGGTTATAAAGCAAAATATCGCGCATAAAACATTACCGCAAAATGCCGCAGACTCCACATTGGCGCGCATTGCACGTTTAAACGACACTAAAAATACCGTTGCAACTGGCGAAAATGTGGCAGAAGTAGGCGATGCAATACGCGACACAATGCAAAATCATTGCGGCGTATTTCGATTTCCAGATGATATGGCGAAAGGCGTTAGCGAAATTGATGCAGTTGCCAAACGCGTTAAAAACATCACTATTAAAGATAAAAGCATGGTGTTTAACACCGCGCGCGTCGAAGCGCTTGAGCTAGATAATTTAATTGAAGTAGCCGTTGCAACTATGCACTCTGCCAATGCACGGCGCGAGAGTCGCGGCGCACATGCGCGTGAAGATTTTGCCGAGCGTGACGATGTAAATTGGTTAACGCATTCACTTTTTTATAAAGAAAACAATCGCTTGAGCTATAAACCAGTCAATTTAAAACCGCAAACGGTTGAATCATTTGTGCCTAAAGCGCGCGTATATTAGCGACGAAAGCTCGCAAATTTACAAAAGGTATGACTTAAGGATAAATTTTTATGACAAATCACGTAAGATTTTCAATTTATCGCTTTAATCCCGATGTGGATAAAAAGCCGTACATGCAAGATTACAGCATAGAGTTAGCCGAAGAAGACAATATGTTGTTAGACGGCTTGATGCGTTTAAAAGAGCAAGACGATAGTTTAACCATGCGTAAATCGTGCCGAGAAGGCGTTTGCGGATCGGATTCGATGAATATCAACGGCAAAAACGGCTTAGCTTGCATTACCAAAATAGCCGATTTAGACCAGCCAATCGTGCTGCGCCCGATGCCAGGTTTGCCCGTGATTCGTGATTTAGTGGTAGATATGACGCAGTTTTTTGATGCGTATAATTCTGTCAAACCGTACTTGATTAATAACGATCCGCTGCCCGAAACCGAGCGACTGCAAAGCCCAGAAGACCGCGCCAAGCTAGACGGCATGTACGAGTGCATTTTATGCGGCGCGTGCACTACATCTTGCCCCAGTTTTTGGTGGAACCCTGATAAGTTTGTTGGCCCTGCAGGCTTAATGCAAGCTAATCGCTTTATTATGGATAGCCGCGACCAAGCAACCGAAGAGCGCTTAGAAAATTTAGAAGACCCGTATCGTTTATATCGCTGCCATAACATTATGAATTGTGTTGAGGTTTGCCCTAAAAAGCTTAACCCAAACGCGGCGATTGCCAATATAAAAGATTTAAAAATTGAGCGGGCGCGCGATGTTAAAGTGACTAAAAAACAGATTGAAATTAAGGCGATTTAAAACTTATTTACCACAGAGGCACAGACGGCACAGAGAAAATCAAAAACCAAAATAGGGTCAAGTAAGCATGGATGAGTTTAAAATTGAATTGGTTTCTCTGTGGCTCTGTGCTGAAAAATTTTTATAAATATCACGGAAAGCAGTAGGTCGGGTTTTAACCCGGCACTCGGACTAAAGTCCGACCTACATTAGATTTGGTTTTCTCTGTGAACTCGGTGTCTCTGTGGTGAAAAAGGTTTAAGGAGTTAGATTGAACACTGAACATACAAAACAAGCTGAATCGCGCCGCCTTGCTTGGCGTTGCAGGCGCGGTTTGCTAGAGCTTGATTTAGTGCTGCAACGCTTTGTTGCGCTTGAATTTACTAATTTAAGTCGCCAAGAATTAAGCGCTTTAGATGCACTTTTAGCATTGCCCGATCATGATTTTTGGGATTTATTTATAATTGATCAAGCAATAATATCTGATGCACATACAAAAAATATCATACTAAAAATTAAGTCAATGCATCAGGCTTAATCACAGCGAAAGCAGACAAGATGAGCGAACAAAAGTACAGCAGACATACTTCAAGCGCCAGCGGAAACTCTGGCGTATTGGGCGATTACTGGCCTGGTATTCAGTTGTATTATCCGCCTGTTAAGTATGCGCCCAGCTTGGGTATTTATGAGGATATGGCGCAAGCCGCCGCGCGCATGGCTAAACACGCGCATAACACCATTGCGCATACGCTTATTTTTGATTTAGAAGATGGTTGTCGCCAAAAAGAAATGAGCCGCGATTTACTGCGGCAAGAGTTGCCAGCACTACGCAAAGTGAATCAGCGCGTGACTATTGCCATACGTTGCAACTCGTTTCGCACCGATGAGTACGAGCTGGATATGCAGTTGGTGCGTGATATGGGCGAATTTATTGATGTGGTGATGCTGGCGAAAGCAGGCGAAGTATATGGCGCGGCAGAAGTGCGCGATTTATCAAGCTTTTTGCTGAATATTAACCCGCACATGACGATTCAGCCGATTATCGAACACCCAAAATCGCTCAAAATTGCGCCAGAAATTATGCAATACAACACAGTAAAACATGTAGTTTTTGGCATACATGATTTTAGTAAAGCAATGGGTATTCATATTACGCCAGAAGGCTGGATTGAAGAGCTGCAGTTTTATATGAATACCTTGATGTTTGAAGCGCGAATTGCTGGCAAAGGCGTGATTGGCGGCGTAGAAACGCTGATTGGTCAAAACAATATGCCCGAAAAATATTGTGAGCCACAAGATGTGCGGCGCTGGCTAGATCTACATGGCGATGACGAATCGCGCATTGTGTATAAACACGCTTGCCAAGAAGCGGCCATGGGGCTTACAGGCAAGCAAGTGATTCATCCTGGTCATATTCATTTGTGCAAAACTGCTTACACGCCGTCGCCAACCGATGTCAATCAAAAAGTGCGCATTTTAAAAGCGGCGATTGAAGCCGATGCATTGCACGGCGGCGCAATTAAATTTGAAGGTGAAATGCTAGATCCGCCAATGTTTGGTAAGGCACTACAAACCTTGCTACGCGCAAATGCGCTGCGCGCTTTAAAAACCTCTGATATGGAGTTTGCGGTGCATATTTTAGCGCAGTTGCCAGAGCAAGTAGTGCGGCAAAATTGGCCATATGGGGTTTTATTGTGATGCGTCTTCAATATATTTTTATTAACACACAATTTTCTTATTTCCGTCATTCCCGCGTTACAGGAATCCATTTTTGCCTGTCATTCTGAACGTAGCGAAGAATCCAGAAGTTTGCAACTTTGTATTGGATTCTTCGCTACGCTCAGAATGACGGAATTTAAGTGAAAATTATTAAATAATGATAGAAATGATATGACAAAAAAGTTTGAAAACTTCCCAGAATGGGTTTGGAATATTCCCACTCACTTCAATATTGGCGTGGCTTGCAGCGACCGTCACCTAAATACGCCGCAAGTCAACAATATCGCTATGATTGTTGAAGATGACGTGCTGGGTACGGCGCAGATTACCTTTGCCGAGCTAGCGCACAAAACTGACCAATTTGCGCAATTGCTGCGTAACTTGAAAGTAAAAGTGGGCGACCGCGTACTTATTCGCCTGCCAAACAGCCTAGATTACCCAATCGCATTTTTGGGCGCGATGAAAATGGGCGCGATTGCCGTGCCAACATCCACATTATTAACCGTGGAAGAAGTGATTTATTTAGCCAAAGACTCGGGCGCAAGCGTGTTGGTGACGGATGCAAAAGCTTGGGTAGCGATGGAAGAGCAGTTGGTGGAAGCAATGCCAGATTTGGTAAATATATCGCATATTTTATTATCACAAACCACTCACACGCAGCCGCACGGCTGCTTAAATGTGTTGAGCATAGAAGCTTCGTTAAGCGTCACGCACAGGTTCGATAAACCGCATCAATCGAAGGCTGATGACCCCGCTTATCTGGTTTATACCAGCGGCACCACTGGTTACCCAAAAGGTGTATTGCATGCACACCGCGCCCTGCTTGGCCGCCAGCCTGCCGCGCAATATTGGTTTAATTATGCTGAAGGAGAAAAAGCAACTGATCGCATCATGCACTCGGGCAAGTTTAATTGGACCTATGTGCTGGGTTCTGGCCTGATGGATCCGCTATATTTAGGCAAAACGGTGATTGTGCATGAAGGTAAAAACGATGCTTCAACCTGGCTAAATTTAATTCAAAAGCATCAAGCCACTATTTTTATTGGCGTACCAACCATTTATCGCCAAATTTTGCAAAAAACGTCTGCCACAGCAGCCGATATCCCCAGTTTGCGCCATTACATGAGCGCGGGCGAGCATTTGTCAGACGAAGTATTAAGTGGGTGGCATGCGCGTTTTGGTGTGGATATTTATGAAGCTGTCGGTATGAGCGAATTTTCGTATTATTTAAGTCAATCACAATTCCGCCCAATCCGTCCAGGTTCAGCGGGTTTTCCGCAACCTGGCCACAACATCAAATTGCTTGATCCTGAAACTTTAGAAGAAGTCGCGACTGGTGAAGAGGGCATGATTTGCGTGCCTGATACCGACCCTGGTCTATTTTTAAGTTATTGGAACTTGCCTGATGAATCTGAAAGATACAAACACGATAACTACTTTTTTACAGGAGATTACGCAAAATACGATGCAAATGGCTACATTTGGTTCTTAGGCCGCAAAGATGACATCATCAAAAGCTTTGGCTACCGCGTATCGCCTTACGAGATAGAGCGCGTGTACAAAGGCCACCCTGATGTCGCCGATTGCGCCGCCGTGGCTGAAGAGTTAGAAAAAGACAAAGTGTTGGTCGTGCTATATGTGATTTTAAAACCAGTCGCCTCCGCCACAGCCGATGATTTGGTCGCATTCGGTAAACTACACTTAGCTGCCTACAAAGCGCCAAAAACTGTGTATTTAGCCAATGATTTCCCACGCACTAAAAATGGTAAAATTTTGCGTAAAGATATTAGTTCATTGATAGCAATTGCAATATCATCAAGATAACTTTATGGACAATACCTTAAAATTCCGTCATTACCGCATACGATTTTGCAAGTACTTTGACGCTTATCAAATCGGTGTACCCTTGTATTGCGCAGGCGGGAATCTGGACAAGCAACGTGCTGAGGTTAGCTATTTTATTGCAGCATTCGTTAATCGCACCTTGACTGAATACCAGCCTACGCTGGCATGACGAATTATAAAATTATGACCATTTTTAAACAAACCGACTTCATTCAAAGCATCCAAGATGCGTTGCAATATATTTCTTATTATCACCCTGCCGACTACATTCAGGCTTTAGGCGAGGCGTATAAGCTAGAACAATCGCCCGCTGCCAAAGATGCGATCGCGCAGATTCTCACCAATTCGCGCATGTGTGCGGAGGGTAAACGGCCGATTTGTCAGGATACGGGTATTGTGGTGGCGTTTGTTAAAGTGGGTATGAATGTTCGGTTTGAGGGCCAAGAAGGAATTAAAGGGCTAACACTTGAAGAAATGGTGAACGAAGGCGTGCGCCGCGCGTATTTGTTGCCAGATAACAAACTGCGCGCATCAATCGTCAACGACCCAGCAGGCAAGCGTCAAAATACCAAAGACAATACGCCTGCGGTGACGCATGTAGAGCTAGTGCTTGGCGATACGGTAGAAGTAAGTATTGCAGCAAAAGGCGGCGGTAGCGAAAACAAAGCCAAGTTTGTCATGCTTAACCCCAATGACAGTATTGTGGATTGGATTTTAGAAACTGTGCCAACCATGGGCGCGGGCTGGTGTCCGCCTGGCATGTTGGGTATTGGCATTGGTGGCACAGCCGAAAAAGCCATGATTTTAGCCAAAGAATCGCTGATGCAGCCGATTAATATGCACGAATTAAAAGCGCGCGGCGCACAAAATCGTATAGAAGAATTACGTTTAGAAGTTTACGAAAAGGTGAATTACTTAGGCATAGGCGCGCAAGGTTTGGGTGGCTTA
>JAYTEL010000208.1:0-4976 GCA_043735225.1 Methylotenera sp.
GGACTGCAAAATATGGCTTACGCGGCAGGTAGTGACGCGCCAGAATTGACCGAAGTAAAAATTGGTTTTATTCCATTAACCGATTGCGCGCCGATTGTAGTGGCGGCTGAAATGGGTTTTGATAAAAAATATGGCATTAAAATTGTACCTAGTAAAGAGGCAAGCTGGGCGGCCATTCGCGATAAAACGGTAAATGGCGAGCTGCATGCAGCGCATGTGCTATACGGTTTAGTTTACGGCGTGCAGATGGGTATTGGCGGCCAGCAAAAAGAAATGAATGTGTTAATGACGCTTAACCATAATGGGCAAGGCATTACACTCTCTAACCAGCTAAAAGACAAAGGCGTTAAAGACGGCAAAACGTTGAAGCGTTTGCTAGAAAACGAAAACCGCGATTACACCTTTGCGCAAACTTTCCCCACAGGCACACATGCCATGTGGCTTAACTATTGGCTTGCCGCTAATGGCATAGACCCAATTAAAGACGTTAAAACTATCGTTGTGCCGCCGCCGCAAATGGTGGCCAATATGCGTATTGGCAATATGGATGGCTACTGCGTTGGCGAGCCTTGGAACGCACGGGCAATTTACGATAAAGTGGGTTATACGGTGGCAACCAGCCAAGATATTTGGGCAGATCACCCAGAAAAAGTGTTAGGTACAACCGCTGATTTTGTGGCTAAAAATCCTAATACGGCACGCGCAATGGTGATGGCAATTTTAGAAGCTTGCAAATACATTGAGGCGACTGAAAACCGCGCCAAAGTGGCCGAATTAATATCACAAAAATCGTATGTAAACGCACCAAAAGAGGTTATTTTAGGCCGCTTTTTAGGTGACTACGACAATGGCAACGGCAAAAAATGGAAGGATGCAAACTTTATGAAGTTTTTTGAAGATGGCAAAGTACCCTTCCCATTCTTATCTGACGGCATGTGGTTTCTAACGCAGCATAAGCGCTGGGGCATGCTGAAATCTGACCCCGATTACTTAACAATCGCTAAAAAAGTAAACCGTATTGATATTTATACGCAGGCAGCAAGCGCTCTGGGTATTTCTGTGCCAGCCAGCCCCATGCGTAGCAGTAAATTAATGGATGGCACGGTGTGGGATGGTAAAGATCCAAAAGCCTATGCAGCCAGCTTCAAAATTAAAGCCTAAAACGTATAACAAAGTACCAGGAGCCCAACATGAGCGCGACTTTAAATGCAGCAAACCATAAAATTATCAATTTAAAAGAGTGTGCTAACGAGATGATATCAAATGAAAATACAGCCAAAGTAATTGAAATTGCCACCAAAGTTAAAAAGAACAATAACACCCACTTTCCAGCTGAGTTGATTAAACAGCCCAGCAAATTGGCTGTTAATGCAAACACCTTTTTTCAATGGTTGTTACCGCCTATGTTTGGCTTACTGATGTTATTGGCAGTTTGGGCGCTCATTTCTGCTCAATCACAAGGTTTACCTGGCCCGATTAAAACGTTTCAATCAGCGGTTGAGTTGTTTAGCCATCCGTTTTATGTAAATGGCCCGAACGACCAAGGCATTGGCTGGAATATAGTGGCATCACTAAAACGCGTTGCCTTAGGGTTTGGTATGGCTGCGCTGGTAGGCATTCCGCTGGGCTTTATGATTGGTCGCTTTACGTTTTTAAACCGCATGACAGCGCCTGTGATTAGCCTTTTACGCCCCGTTTCACCGCTGGCTTGGTTGCCAATTGGCTTGTTAGTATTTAAATCCGCTGATCCCGCGGCCATTTGGGTAATTTTCATTTCGGCGATCTGGCCCATGATTATTAACACCGGAGTTGGGGTGAGCAAAGTACCGCAAGATTATATGAACGTGGCTAAAGTACTTAATTTAAGCGAGTGGAAAATTGTGACGAAAATTTTATTTCCCAGTGTATTGCCGTACATGATGACTGGCGTGCGTTTATCAATTGGCGTGGCATGGCTTGTGATTGTAGCGGCTGAAATGTTGACGGGCGGCGTGGGTATTGGTTTTTGGGTGTGGGATGAGTGGAACAACCTCAATGTGGAACATATAATTATTGCAATTTTTGTGGTGGGTATTGTGGGCTTGTTGCTAGAGCAAGGTTTAATTGCAATCGCCAAACGCTTTTCATACGAATAAGGAGTTTTAACAATGAAAAAAACGACAACAGAACTAGCTAAAGATGGAAAAAAGAATGATCGTTACGTTTATTTAGAAAACGTCAACATGCGTTTTGTTACCAAAAAGGGTGTATTTGAGGCATTAAAAGACGTGAACTTGAACATTAAACAAGGCGAGTTTGTGTCAATTATTGGTCACTCGGGTTGCGGCAAATCAACGGTGCTTAACTTGATTGCAGGCTTATTACAGCCAAGTAGCGGGCACTTATTTTGTGCAGGCCGCGAGATAGCAAGGCCAGGACCTGAGCGCGCGGTCGTGTTTCAAAACCATTCTCTACTGCCGTGGCTAACTTGCCTAGAAAACGTGTATTTGGCGGTCGAGCGCGTATTTGGTAGCGAAACAAAAGTAAATTTAGAGGCGCGCACCTACGCAGCGCTTGATTTGGTCGGTTTAAGTCATGCCGCCGATAAGCGCCCAAATGAAATATCGGGCGGCATGAAGCAGCGTGTTGGCATTGCACGTGCGCTAGCGATGGAGCCAAAGGTTCTATTATTGGATGAGCCGTTTGGCGCGCTAGACGCATTAACCCGCGCCACACTGCAAGATGAGCTGATGAAGATTATGGAAAAATCGGGCGCAACCGCAGTCATGGTCACGCATGATGTTGATGAGGCGGTGTTGTTATCAGACCGCATTGTCATGATGACCAACGGAGACTCTTCTAAAAAAATCGGTGCCGGTATTGGCGATATTTTAACGGTCGATTTGCCCAAACCACGTAATCGCTTAGACCTTGCCGAAAACCAAGACTATAACCACTTACGCGGCGAGGTGTTGCGCTTTTTGTACGAGCGGCATGCCAAAAAAGTGGCGTAAATTTAATGCAATTATTTAATTTACAGCGCATAACTCAACCAAATTAAAAATTCTAGGAAATCTTAAAAATGATAAAACGCAATTTATGCTCACTAAACGTTTGTTTGGCGTTAGCCGCTTTAACTGGCAACGCTTTTGCTGATGAAACACTATCGTCAGCAGCACCGAAACTAGATTTAGAAAACGAATATACGTTTATGGATTCAATTAAAGAAGGTAAAAACTTAACCAGCTTTAGATTGCGCTATGAAAATGTAAAACAAGACGGCTTGCAGCCAGCCCGTATAGTGGGCGCCACTGTAAACCCTAACCAAAATAGCGATTTAGAGGATGCTGACGCATTTACGTTGCGTAGTTTAATTGGCTGGCAAACCGCGCCGTTTCACAACTTTAGTTTTGGTGCGCAGCTAATTGACGTCAGTAAGTTAAACGACAACTTTAATGATAGTACTAATAACACGTTGATTAATGGCGTTTCTAACCAACCTGATAAAGTGCAATATGCCAAAGTAGTTGACCCTGATTACACGGGTGTCAATCAGTTATTTGTTGATTGGACGGGTATCAAAAATACTAAGTTTCGACTTGGCCGTCAGGCAGTAAATCTTGATAATGTACGCTTTATTGGTGACATTGCCTTTCGTCAAGTCATGCAAGTGTTTGATGGCGTAAGCGTTCTAAATAAATCGATTCCCGATACTGAAGTGTACCTAGCGCACTTTGAGCAGCTTCGCCAAATTACTACCAAAGAGCGTGCAACAGGTGCGCTTGAGGTAGCAAATATTCGTTATCGCATTTCTGGCACAGAATTTTTAGTGGGTTACGGCTATCTGTCTAGCTTTGAAGATTTAGGTTTTGGACGAGCATATTTTGGTAATGCTGGCGTTGCTGGTACGCCCACAGCCTTAACGGCGGGTGCATCAGTTGGTAAAAATGGTGCTGCTAACCAAAAAGCGGATCAAGGTAATAAAACCTTTGGCCTGCGTTTAGATGGTATTCACCCGTTTAGCCCTAACTTTCGCGCACTGTACACAGCAGAATACGCTAAACAAACCGATTATGCAGGCGGCGACTCACGTATTGATGCCGATTACTACAAAATTGGAGGTGGCTTAGGTTTTGATAATTTGAATATTCGTATCGACCAAGAGTTATTAGGCAGCAACGATAGCAAATACGCCTTTCAAACGCCGTTTGGCACAAACCACCTGTTTCAAGGTTGGGTAGATAAGTTTTTAGCTACACCTCTAGAAGGTATTAAAGATACATTTGTAACAGCAACTTATCGCTATGATGACTTCTCATTTTTTGCCGATTACCATGTATTTAATTCAGATAACGACTTTTATACCGTTGGAAGTGGCAATGTTAGAAATGGTAGCAAATACGGCACCGAGTGGAACGTAGCTGCAACGGTTAACTATAGTAAAAACATAATGGCTAAGCTTGAGTACGGTCAATTTAAAGAAAGTGACCACTACACATTGCTACCTGCCGCAAACAATGTTGCTGGCAACCGCGGTCGTATTCGTGATACCGACAAATTGTGGTTAACCGCGATGTACACATTTTAAGGTAATTTTTTAAATAACGCACCGTTTTGGCGCATACCAGCGGTGTGTACGCACTTATAGAGCGCGATTTTAAAAAAAATTCCTCTCATTAATCCTGTAACAAATTGATTTTAAACAAAAAAAAGAGTTGGCATAGTAACTGCTAAATCAAACTTAACCAAAACAATTAAGTTTGAATGACAATTATGCAAAAAATACAGTCAAAATTACGCCTGGTAGTAGTGGGCAACGGCATGGCGGGCATGCGCGTGGTAGAAGAGTTGCTTAAAATTGCGCCTGAATTATATGACATTACCGTATTTGGTGATGAGCCCTACCCCAATTACAACCGTATTATGTTGTCGCCCGTGTTAGCCAACGAGCAAACTATTAATGACATTATTCTTAATACTCGTGAATGGTACATAGA
>JAYTEL010000209.1:0-8573 GCA_043735225.1 Methylotenera sp.
TACCTGCGGCAAATCACCAATAATGGTGCTGCCAAGCCCCGTTAAAAAGCTGGCAAAAATAAAGGCAATTAACCATAGGCCGCGGTTAAACCATTTTTCTGACAGTCTTAATCCCTTACTCATCTTATCCCCTTAATCATCATAGTCCCTTACTCATTGTTATTGCCTTAATTATTATTAATCTAAATAAATAGATTCACGTTTAATCTGCCAGCAAATTCAAAAAAACGTGGCTGCACCATCATGCTCAACCTCATCAATAAAATCAGTCTTTTTAAAATCAAATAAATCCACCGTCATTTGGCGAGCAATCAGTTTCACCCTGCCTCAATACAGGCTGTGCGCAGCTCTTTAATAATGGCGACGCCTTAACAGGCAATTTTTTGTTTCATCATGCTGGCCATATTTTACATACACGGCAGCATTAGCACAAAGTTTAGTATGTTTACAGGCAGTGCATGGCAGGGTTGCCGATTGGTGAAACTTTTAAATCGCTTAAATCTTTCTTATGCAACGATAAACCGTTGAACGTGAAAAATATTTGCACTTGGTAATCGAGCGCAGCGGCGGTAGAAGCCGATATGAACGGTGGATAAGCCCAATCAAGTGAGCATTTTAAGGCAATTAGAGCGAGCTTTTGGGTTAGCTGTTAGCCATATACAATGCTAGTCGGCGCGTTTTTTAATATAAAAGGTTAGGGTGCCATCTACGTCATCTTGTTGCAGCAGCTCATGCCCAGTTTGCTTGCAAAACGCTTGAAAATCTTTAATCGCGCCAGGGTCGGTTGCCATAATTTTTAAGGTTTGGCCTGCTTCAATCTCGCTCAAGCCTTTTTTGCAGCGCAAAATTGGCAAGGGGCAATTCAAGTTTTTTGCGTCTATTTCTTTATCAAATTCCATTCGCGTCCAATCACCATTAACGAGTTTAATTATTTTTTCTTGCTTAACAGATAACCCGCTTTGCCCCATGCAATCACGCCGCCAACTAGGTTAAACACATCTTTAACCCCTTTGTTGACAGCAAAATCGGCCGCATGCGCCGAGCGAACGCCGCTGTGACAGTAAAATACCACCGTGTTTGCGTTCAACAATTTTTCGTATTGTAGCGGCAACATAGACAATTGAATATGCATCGCGCCAGGAATAATGCCGCGCGCTACTTCATCGTCGTTGCGCACATCTACCAGCAGCACTTTTGGCTTTGTGATCAAATCGAACAAATCGCTTGCTTGAATCTCAGAATAGCTTTTCATGTTACACCTTTTTTGATGCACTCATTGTACACATGAAACAGCGCTTATGATTGCTATGCGCAAATAGGATTAGTTAGAAATAAAATTCTCCCCAATGAGATGTTTAAAACTTAGCGTGTTCGCGCACTAGTCGCTTTAATTCTGGCACGCACGATCCACACTCTGTGCCGCATTTAAGCTTGTTTTGTAAGGTGATTAAATCTGCGCCTAGCCCAATATTATCAATAATTTCGTTTTGTGAAACATCTAAACAATTGCAGATAATTTTGCCGCGCCCGCGCTGTCCTGAAGGCGGCGCGCTTAATGGTGCAAGCGCCCAGCGTCTTAATTCGTCTGAAAATTGGCCACTGGTCATCACATCTTTTAACCAATCGGCTGCTAGTGTTTCGCCCACTAAGCGTACGCCAGTCACCATGCTTTTACCTTCAAAACTTTCGACCAAAATGCGTTTACTAACACCGCGTTTTGCATCACTATAATTAAGGTATGGAGCGTCATCATGCATGTCTAAAATCGCGTCAATTTGGTTAATAATGGCTAGATCTGGCGCACTTTCATGTGCCGCGCGCAGCATTAACATGCCAATACCGTGCGCACTTTCGCGGCCAAATAAGCCGCAACTGGCGTAGGTAAAATTTGGCAACAAATTGCGCAAAGCTTGCAAACTATTTAAATGTTGAATGCTGCGCATCACCGTCATGCGCCAAGGCAGGTCTAACTTTTCAATTTTAATTGTGGTGTGTTTTAACTCTGGTTGTTTAGACGTTTTGTCAACATTTGGCGGCATCAGCGCGTTGACGCCTAAGCCGTGCATAAATTGGCTGCCCCAATGCATGGCAATAAAAGTTTGCGCGGGTTGTACTTCATTGCTCATTAATACAGGTAACACAATGCTGCCACGTTTATTACTGACTTTTACCATATCGTTATTTTTTAATTCGCGGCGCGTCATGTCATCTTGCGCCATATTAATTGAAGCGCTTTCTACGTGATTAAACAGTTGAGCGGCGCGGCCTGTGCGGCTCATACCATGCCATTGATCGCGAAGGCGCCCGCTTAATAAATGTAGCGGATACCTTGCATCGGTTTTATCAGCCGTGCCTTTGTAAATAGCGTTAATAAATTGTGCGCGGCCGTCATGCGTTTGGAAGATGCCATCGGCATATAGCCTTGCGTTGTTGAGTGCGAAAGATTGTCCCTCTTCTCCTGCATTGTGCTTCAAGCGGGCGAGTGTGCTTGTGGTGAATGGCCATTGTTGTGGGCCTTGCTTTTCTAATAAGTCGTAACTTAAACCTGTAATGTCACAGTCACGACCGCGTGTGGTTTTGCGATGTTCATTAAATATTTGCTCGGTATTGGTATAGTCAAATAAATGAGCGCTTTTAGCTAAACGTTTTTCTAAACGCTGTGCAAAATCTACCATAATCGCCCAATCATGTTTAGACTCAGCAGGTGGCGGTATGGCGGGGTTGACGCGGGTAATGCGGCGTTCACTATTAGTTACCGTGCCTTCTTTTTCGCCCCATGTGCTGGCGGGCAACAGTACATCAGCGTATTGGCAGGTATCAGTATTATTAAACGCATCTTGCACCACTACTAATTCTGCATTTTCAAGCGCGGCAAGTACATTATTTAAGTCTGGCATGGAGTGTGCTGGGTTGGTGCAGGCTATCCAAATGGCTTTAATTTCACCAGTTTTAAGCGCATCAAACATCTCAACCGCGGTTTTACCCGGCTTTTCTGGCACTTTATCCACCCCCCATATCTCTGCGATTTCTGCGCGGTGTGCTGCGTTTGCTAAATCTCTGTGGCCAGAAAGTAAATTGGCCATGCCGCCCACTTCGCGCCCGCCCATTGCGTTGGGCTGACCTGTGAGTGAAAACGGCCCTGCGCCAGGCTTGCCGATTTGACCAGTGGCAAGGTGCAAGTTGATTAGCGCCGCGTTTTTATCTGTGCCGTGAATGCTTTGATTTAAGCCCATGCAATACAGGCTTAAGCTAGGCCCTTTGCCAAACCATTTTGCGGCTTGCATAATATCAGCTTCTCTAATCCCGCAAATATCCGCTACCATTTTTGGCGTGTATTCGCGCACGGTATCTTTAAGCGCATCAAAGCCGTTGGTGTGATTGCGGATATATTCCATATCCAACAAACCTTCCCACAGCATTACATGCAATAAGCCATTAAACAGCGCCACATCAGTGCCAGGCAAAATGGCTAAATGTAAATCGGCGGCTTGGGCGGTGTCCGTTTTCCGCGGGTCAACCACAATTATTTTTAAGTTGGGATTTTTGGCTTTTGCGTCTTCAATGCGCCTAAATAAAATAGGGTGTGCAAATGCGGTGTTACTACCCGCAATGAATAGACAATCGGTGTGGTCAATATCCTCGTAGCAAGCGGGTGGGGCATCTGCGCCCAGTGTAACTTTGTAACCTGCTACGGCTGATGACATGCAAAGTCGAGAGTTAGTATCGACATTATTGGTGCCAATTAAGCCTTTAGCGAGCTTGTTGAACACGTAATAATCCTCGGTCATTAATTGGCCAGAGATATAAAATGCGACCGAATTAGGGCCATATTTTTCAATCGTTTGCGCGAATTTTTCAGCCAAATAATCCAGTGACACGTCCCAAGACACGCGTTTACGCGTAGCACTACGTGATAAGCGCATTTCGGGGTATAGCGCGCGATTATCCAGTGCGGTGGTTAAATGAAGCGTAGCGCCTTTGGTGCAAAGCCGCCCAAAGTTAGCAGGATGATCAATATCGCCTTTAACGCTAATAATGGTATTGTCTTGCGAGCCAATAATCACGCCGCACCCGACGCCGCAATAGGGGCAGGTACTTTTGGTTTGTTTCACTTGTTTAATGTTAATCACACTTGTTCTTTTAAGACTTAAGTAGTTATTTGTAAATAAATAAAGCCATTTTCAACTTTGGTATTAAAGCAGGCCGTTTCACCTACATCAGGCTCTTCGGCTTTTCCGGTCACCAAACTAATTTTCCAATTATGCATTGGGCAAGCTACTTTATCGCCGTATACAATGCCTTGGGACAGCGGCCCAGCTTTATGTGGGCATTTATTGTTAATGGCAAAAATACGGTCATCTTCTAGACGAAACACGCCAATTTCTAGCGGGTTACCTTCACTATTTGTGGTCCGAACAACTCTTGCGCCTAACTTTGGCACTTCTTCAAACGGTGCGACTTTTACCCAATTACTCATGTTTAAACCTTTAACTGACTAATAATAAATACAATAATAAAATATTGATAATAAAAGAGAAAATAGCAATCCATTGCCATTTAATTAGCCTAGCGCGCGCAATTAATGGTGTGCGCTGGGCGTGCAATGGTTTTAATTCGCCATGCTCTAGTGCCAATAACATTTCTTCTGCGGTTTCAAAGCGCATTTTTAAATCGCGCGTAATGGCTTTTTGTATAATATTGTCTAGCCATGCAGGAATATCTGGCCGATATCGCGTTAGCGCTGTCGGCTCGCCAAATTTGGGGTGCTGAAACGGCTCAATTTCGCCATGCGGATATTTGCGGCTGAGCAAATGGTAAAGCGTCACACCTGCCGCGTAAATATCACTTTGTTCATTCGCCTGCGCCCCATCAAACAACTCTGGCGCCATATAGCTTGGTGTGCCAGGATTTTGAAATTCAGGGTTATTAAAAGCAGGGTTTTGCGAAGATTCCATTTTGCCCGCATTTTTGCAGTAAGCCACACCTAAATCTAAAATGCGCAAGCGTTGGTCGCTGGCGATATGTACATTAGCGGGCTTAATATCGCGGTGGATAATACTTAAACGGTGTAGCGCACCTAGGCCGCGCATCAGCTCAACACCAATTTTGGCAGTGCCAGCAACAGTGAAATGATGACCGTTATCTAGCCGCTGCTGCAAAGTTGCGCCATCAAACCAGCTCATCACATAATATAGTTTGCTGCGTTTTTCGATAGATAACGGCAATATTTGCGGCACGTATTGTGACACAATGCGCTTACCTAGCCATTCTTCATTCAGTAATCCGTTGCAGCTATCGCTATCATTGGCCAACAGCGGCTGCAAAGTTTTTAATACAAATAGTTGATTCGTATTAATATTTTTTACTTTATACAGCAAGCTGGCACGCGATTCATGCAGTATTTCTACTACCGCAAAGCCGTCAATCACTTCGTTAATTTGCAGTTTAGGCGGCACCGTCAATTGCTTACTACCAGCAATTAGATCCGATAGCGATTCGCGGCCAATATCGGTAATTTTAACAATCACCGCGGTGCTGTTATCTTGGCTACCCTTTTTAAGTGCTGTGTCGGTTAGATATTCTGCCACCAATTTTGGCGCATCAAATTTGCTTAAGCCCACATGAATCGCCTGCTCGCCCAAACTATCCCAAACGCCATCACTTAATAATGCAAATACATCGCCTACTTGCAAATTTCCATCGCCAAAATCCGCGCTTAAATGTGCATCCAAACCAATGGCGCGCTTAAGCACGTGGCGCATATCGGGTCTATCCCACACATGGTCAGTAGTGAGCTGTTTAAGCACGTTATCGCGCAGCAAATAAATACGCGTGTCGCCCACATGTGCCGAGTAATAACGTTGTCCACGCAAAATAAGCAGCGATAATGTTGTTGCCATGCCCGCCATATCGCGGTTAGCGTTTGCTTGACTAATCACCCAGCGGTTGGCCGCCACCAGTACTTTTTCTAAGGCGTGGTGCGGCTGCCACGTGTCGGGCGTTGCGTAATAATCGGCGCTCACTGTGCGCACGGTCATTTCAGATGCTTCGCCGCCGCCCGCGTTGCCGCTAACGCCATCTGCCACGGCAATTAATGCGCCCTTAACGCTTAATTGCTCATGTTCTGGCGTCACTACGCCCACGTAATCTTCGTTACGCTCGCGCGGGCCAGTTAGGCTAGATTGGCCTATTTCATACTTAAGTGGCATGATTATTTTTAAAAGGGGTAGAGGTACTATTTTACACTCTTGCCGCGGTCACTGCCGAGCTGCCCCAAGTAGTGCGCCAGCGGGTTTTAACCCCACTTAAACCAATAATTGCCAGCACAGCAAGGCCTGCAAAAATTAATAAACCAACTTGATAGCTGCCCGTGCTTTGTTTGAAGTAACCTAAGCTTGCGGCTAAATAAAATCCACCTACGCCGCCTGCCATACCCACTAGGCCAGTCATCACGCCGATTTCTTTACGAAAACGCTGTGGCACCAGCTGAAACACTGCGCCGTTGCCCATGCCTAGAATTGCCATAGTGGGGATAATAATTGCCAGGGCAGACACATAGGTTGCTTGGCCAAAACTCATCACAAACAACAAAATAGCCGCAAGCGTATACATGGTAAGTAGTGTGCGTACGCCGCCAATTCTATCTGCAATTACGCCGCCAATTGGCCGCACTAGTGAGCCTGCAAACACGCAAGCAGCGGTGCAATAGCCCGCTTTAACCGCACCAAGCGCATATAAATCGTTAAAATAAATGGTTAGACTAGACGCCAAACCCACAAAACCGCCAAAAGTGACGCTGTAAAAAAACATAAACCACCAAGCGTCTTTGTCTTTTAATATCGCCACATATTGGCTTAATGATTTGGCAGGCGGGGTATCAGGGCTATCTTTTGCAAATATTAAATACACCGCTAACGCAATGCCAAGCGGAATTAAGGCAAAACCAAATACGTTATTCCACCCGTAAGCAAGCGCTAAACTAGGCGCAAATAATGCGGCAAACACGGTGCCACTGTTGCCCGCGCCAGCAATGCCAAGCGCAGTGCCTTGATGTTCTGGTGGATACCAACGCGAAGCCAGTGGCAATGCAACCGCAAAAGCAGCGCCCGCAAATCCTAAACCAATGCCCAACATTAACGCTTGCTGAAAATTTTCAATACCGTGCAACCAGGCAATTGTTAAGCTTAAAATCACGATGAGTTGGCCGATTACACCTGCCATTTTTGGTTTGATTTGATCGACTAGTACCCCCATCACAATGCGCAGTAATGCGCCTGCCAGCACTGGAGTTGCCACCATTAACCCTTTTTGGGCAGGGCTAAGGCTTAAGCTGGTAGCCATTTGCACGGCAAGCGGGCCGAGTAATACCCACACCATAAAGCTGAAATCAAAATATAAAAACGCCGATAATAATGTTGGCGTGTGGCCAGCTTTCCAAAAACTACTTTTCATGCTTCTTCCTTAATTTTTTGACTCTTATAAAAATCGGTGTGTTAGTTAGTTGGTAACTCTTTCCCTTGCTAGGGGGTAGGCTGGGATGGGGGTGAATGCCTGCAAGTTGACAAGTACTACCCCAACCCTAGCCCTTCCCCTTAAAAGGGGTGCGAAATAAAAGGCTATTTGCTAAAAACTGGCTACAAATTGTAAGGGTTAGTTAAACCGTAATTGTCTCAAACTCTTTATGTTCAGCCCGTTTTTGCACGCGCTCGCTCCACGGCTCAACCGCGCCTTGCAAGGCATATAACAAGCGCTCATACGCAGCTTTGCGACCTTCAGCATCTTCAACAACGCGTTGTTTGACATATTCCAAACCCATGCGATGAATCCAATGTACCGTTCTATCCAAATACCTCGCTTCTTCGCGATAAATTTGTATAAACGCGCCTGAATATTCCAGCACTTCTTCAGCGGTTTTTACTTTGCATAAAAATTGCGCAACTTCAGTTTTAATGCCGCCGTTGCCGCCTACATACAGCTCCCAACCTGAATCTACGCCAATAATGCCGACGTCTTTAATGCCCGATTCGGCGCAGTTACGCGGGCAACCAGATACCGCAAACTTTACTTTATGCGGTGCCCACATATGGTCGAAAGCTTTTTCAATTTTAATGCCTAAGCCAGTTGAGTCTTGCGTACCAAAACGGCAAAATTCGCTACCCACACAAGTTTTTACGGTGCGAATACCTTTGGCATACGCATAACCAGAAGGCATATCAAGGTCTGCCCACATATCGACCAAGTCTTCTTTTTTAACGCCCAGCAAATCAATGCGCTGGCCGCCGGTTACTTTTACCATTGGCACCGCATATTTATCGGCTACGTCAGCAATTTTACGCAGTTGGTCTGGCGTGGTGACGCCGCCATACATGCGTGGAATAACCGAATAGGTGCCATCTTTTTGAATGTTGGCGTGTACGCGCTCGTTAATAAAGCGTGATTGCGGATCATCGACCGCCTCGTGCGGCCAAGTCGATAGCAAGTAATAATTAAGCGCTGGCCTGCAAGTGGCGCAGCCATTGGGTGTGCGCCAAGTCATACCACGCATGGCATCGGGGATATTGAGGTACTTATGC
>JAYTEL010000210.1:0-9732 GCA_043735225.1 Methylotenera sp.
ACCTAGTTGAAACCAATGAAACTTACACGATAACCATCGGCGGCGTACCGGCCACAGGTACGATTATCAACGTGCCTGCAACTATGACAGTTGCCAGCATTGATAGCCCAATTGCAGCCGAAGGCGCAACGCTAACATTTAACATCGTCTTAAGCGGCGTAACGCAGCAGGCGCAACTATTCCCATTTACAATTGGCGGCACTGCAACAGCAGGCATTGACTATGCTACGCCGTTATCTTTTGGCAATGGGGTTACCATCAGCGGTACTAACTTATCAGTACCAATTGGCGTATCAAGCTTTCCAGCAACGACATTGACGAGCGTGGACGCACTGGTAGAACCTACAGAAACACTCATCTTAACTGTTGGCGGCGTACCAGGCACAGGCTCGATAACAGATGTGCCAGTTAGCACAATAACGCCAGTAAGCCGTATGACTGCCTTTGAAACGCCGTATGGCATGCTCACCAGCGCACAGCAAACGGCAGCGGCAACAAGCGGCGGATTTATCACCGCATGTGCATCAAGAACCGATACTAACTCTGATAACTATGCCGTTGACATATCCACAACAGGGGCTAATGGCACTTATACACGTTTGCTTGATAATCAAGTTTATAGCCCATACGCCGAAGTCAATAACGTACTCAGTTATCCGCACCCAGACGTGCCTTTTGTAAATGAGTTTGACTTACCTGCCACGCTAACGGCCAACACTATCGGCATCATGCAAGACGCAAACGGCTTGCAAGAGTTTGGGCTTTACTCTACTTACAATACGGTCACAGCAGCTGGCGCAACGGCAAAAGTATTTACAGGCGCTATAAGCGCCATTTTTGACACGCCGCCGATTGCCGTTTCTGTCGATAACAGCGCAAAGATATTCTTACTCAATAACCGTGCGCAAGGCACTACTTTACGCGCTAATGGCACGGTCGTTTATCTTAAATTTATTGCAAAGCTTGGCGCACAAGAATACACGGGCGCCGTCACGCCAATTGCCGTAACCATAGCTAGCCGCGCCAGCAAACCACTACCACCTAGAAACGTGCAATTTGGTCAAAATGGCGATTTGTATTCGTTCCCAAGTTTTCAGTTCGATAGTACGGATTTAACTCTGCAAATAGATACCGCATCCCGTGCCGAAGTCATTCCGTCAGGCTTCTTTAGCCCATCGGGTTTGAATGAATCAGGTGTGACTTATGAAGTTGATGCGGTGGGTGCTAATGGTGTTTATCGCACGATACAGATTCCGCTAGGCGCGACCAATTCAGCTATTTATACGGCTTTTCAGCGCGAGGTAACCGATGGCGCACAAGGCGCACCAAGCTACAAATTTTATGCGGTTAAAGCAGGTATTCGCTCATTACCATTTAGCTATGACTTATTACAAGATAACCGCAATAACTATCCACAAGTTACCGCTGCAACCGCTACGTTATCTGGCAGTAACATTTTAATCGCGGTAACGCTTGGTGGCACGACTAGTGTGCCATATTTGCTAGATTACGCATTAGGCGGCGATGTCTTTACTACGCAAGCCTTTGGCGCAATCACCTGCGATGGCGGCGTTACCTTAATGAGTAACCAGCTTTTGCAAATACCTGTCGGCGTGGCTAGTTTCACCATGACCGTGCCAACGGTTGCAGCATCAGGCAAAACCCTGACGACTAGCTGGGGCGCGGCTCAACAATTTCCGACTAGCACCACGGTTACAGCTACGTTAACAGCCGTTACTTTTGTGCAGGTATTAGGTACAGCGCCAACGCCAGTACCAGAAGGAAATACGTTTAACACAGCACGCTTTAAAGCGTTTTTTGCTGCGCCATGTGTGGCTGGTAGTTATCCGTTTAGCTTTAGAACAGGCGCGGGATATGCCACTTATCCAATCGACTTTATTATTGAAACGGTGTTTTGTGATGTAAGCGCCAATGCAACGGTCAGTGGCAACAACATCATTGTAGCGGCAGGAAATAACACTCTTATTTTTGAAATAAGAACGCTGGTAGATGGCATTACCGAGGCAGCAGAAGATATTTGGATGACATTTAACGGTTTAGAAAGTAATGGCCCAAGCACGATTGCAGCCAACGCAACTTAGAACACAACGTAGAACACAACTTAGGATAAACAGTATGATTAAATTTTTAGTGTTATTTTTGATGTTTATTGGCTCAGCTTATGCCGACCCGACCTTGGTCATTAGCGCCAACAAAACTGACATGGCGGTGAATGAAACGGCCACGTTAACCTTCACGTTTAGCCAAGCAGTCACAGGCTTTGACGCGACGAAGATTTTCGCAACAGGCGGTACGGTGTCAGGGTTTGCAGGCACGGGGGCGAGTTATAGCGCAACCTTTACCAAAACGGATATTTTAGAAGCCTCTGTACAGGTACAAAACAATGACTATCTACCAACAGGTACAGGCGCATTTTTAGGTTTTAATACCTACAAAAAATATTACAAAAACAGCGGTGCTTTATTTAATACTGCAAAAGTAGAGGTGCAAGCGCGATGCCCATTAACGGGTGAGACATTAGTCAACCCTTCTACTGCCGTTTATACCCAGCTATTCACCAAAGAAAAGTCTTATTACAGCAATAGTTCTTACTTTTTAGAAGTTAAAAATAGCTGTCTAGTCGTATTGCAAGCAGGCCAAAGCTGGCAGCCTAAAGCCGCACCGTCAGCGGTAGAACTAGCCAATTTACATGGCGTACATAACCACACTGGGCTTTATCCTAAAATATCTACCCAGCAAATCCCCACTACCAGCGGCGCAAAAGATATTCGCGTTCGCCCGATTAACCACGATTTAAAACTGCCAGTCGTGAGCGTTGGCACAAGCACTACCTCTAACTCAATGGCCATTGGCAGCCATACATTTACCACCAATGTAGCACTCAATTTAGCGGTAAACGTACCCATTCAGCTAACGAATAGCGCGAATACAGCACAATTCATGCGCGCGCGAGTAACTAGCAACACAGGCACTAGCTTAGTGGTAAACGTCACACAAGCCAATGCAGTAGCAACGACAACATCCGCAACATGGGATATTGGCTTTTTAGACCGCGCGAACAGTGGCGGCCACCCAGCGCTTGACGGCGCGGCACGTTTCCAGTTTATCAGTTGCTTAATGGGGTTCTTTGACCCAATTACTAAGCAAGGACAAAAAGGCGCGGCGCACCATCATACGTTCTACGGCAATTGCAACATTAACGAAAATACCAACAGCGCGAATATTCATACTGGTACATCATCAGCAGCAGGCGGCATCGCCAACCAAACAGGTTACTGGGCGCCCAGTGTCATTGATACAGCTACAGGCGTTGCACTGAATCCATCAGGCATTCAGGTTTACTACAAAGTAGCTGGCCCTACAGCGACAACCCCTGTTGAAAAACCACCACAAGGTTTGCGCATTATTTCTGGCAACCATTTAGCCACTACGCCGCAATCGGTGTTGTTGGTAAGTTTTAGCTGTACCAGCCCAACTGGTCTTACTGCCGAGGTTAATTACATCCCTGTTTGCCCTGCTGGTTCGGACGGTTTAAGGGGAATTGTCCATTTCCCAAACTGCGTACAAGACAACGGCAGTGGTGGCATGGTGCTCGATAGCACAGACCACATTAGCCATTTACGCTTTAATTCTGGCGGCGCAGATGGACCGCTGTTAAATGGTTGCCCCGCTGGCTTTACACATCAAATCCCGCTAATCCAAACAATAATCCAGTACCCAATAGCCAAAGGTCAAAATACAGGCACTTGGCGCCTGTCTAGCGATAATTACTCGTTATCGTTGCCTGGCGGTTACAGCTACCATGCCGATTGGATGATGGGCTGGCGCGATGAGTGGGCGCAACGCTTAATTGACGGTTGCAATAACTCATTTATTGACTGTAGCGCGCAGTATGTTGGCCTAAATAAAGGTATCGGCGCGGGAACGACATCGGGCGTAGGCATTACTAGCGTAACGGTAGTGGGCAATGTGGCAACCATTACGACCAGCGCACCGCATCGCTTGCCGATTGACGCCAATGCCACCACGGGCGGCATTTCAGGATTTACAGGCGGCGGCTATAACAACGGCTATTTGCTAGCCAGAATTACGGGCGTAACTGGCACAGATGCCAATGCGTATAACTTTGATGCACTAGACGGACTTGCTTATAACGCAGACCCGTATCGTGAGCAAACTATATTCCGAAACATTACCAGCTCTGGCATCCAAAGCTTAAAAGTCATTGATGCGACGCACCTGCAATACACCTTAAATTACTTTCCCACTAATACCACGCCAACCATTACAGGTATGAAAATTCAATGGGGCGAGGCGCTATGCACACTGCAAGAGGCGGCATGCCCTGCCAGTTACTATGGCTTTTACTATCCAGTATTTTAGAAATGATAACTATGACAGATGCAGCAACATCGGCCGCCGCCGCACAAGCAACCGCAATATCAATGTTAAGTTTGGCTGCAATAGGGCAAGCACTTGGCATTGATTTTGTAGCCTTATTTTGGGCGTTTATGGGCGCAGTCGTTTGGCGGGCTTTACAGCCAAGAATTGCGCCTAATTTTGATGCTATTAGCACGGCTTTTGGGTGGGCGATGGCGGCCATGATTTTAGGTTCTTTGGGGGGTATTTTAGCGAGCCTTGTGCTAGTTCATTTCTTCCCATACCTAGAATCCGCCAGCCACCCAACAATCGTAGGCTTGCCTGCTTTTCTTTTATCTATTCTTTGTTCGCCAATCATACTGAAAGCAAGTGAGCAAATTAAAAATTGGAGGCAACCAGGTGCATAACATTGCGATTGGTTTGGTTATTTTAAGCGCTACGGCGCTATTTTTTTTGTCATGGTTTAAGTTATGTATCTTAGATGATGCTTTGGATGGACATAGTGCTGCACTTTTATTGATTATATTTGGTGCATGTACCATTGGTGGCGATGTTGTTCTGCCGCAAGCGCTAAATGATAACTGGGATTTAATCGGACAAGCAAGTTTAATACTTGGCATATATGTTTGGATTATTATTGATCGGCGCAGATTATGACTTTAGACGACCAAGCCGAAGCGCAAGAGCAATTACAGCGCGATATTGCATTAAAAGTACGCCAACGTGAGCTACCTAAAATTGGCAAATGCTATAACTGCAATGAGGTAGTGAAACAAAATGCTAATTTTTGCGATGTTGATTGTCGTCTAGATTTTGAAAAAAGAACTCGACCATGATAATCAACGACAACAAAAGTTAAACCACTAAAACCGCTTAATTGCGGTTTTTTTTATTTGGGGTAAGTAATGAACTTTGAGCAAGCATTTGAACTGCGACCATGATTACACCCGCCAAGCTCATTGCAATTGGTATCCCTAGTGTGCCAGCCACCGTATTTGCGCAATCACTTAATTCGGTTGCCATCGCTTATGACATTACGCATCCGCGCGCAGAAGCTTCATTTATTGCGCAACTTGCGGTTGAAAGCACACTGTTTACGCGGCTGGAAGAAAGCTTTAATTATAAAACGGCGGCGCGCGTGATTAAAGTGTTTGGTAGTCGCTGTATTCCTGTCATGGATAGAATTTTAGGTCATGCAGAAGCCTTTGCCAACTTTGTCTATGCCAACCGATTAGGCAATAGCGATGAAGCGTCAGGTGACGGCTGGCGCTATCGTGGTCGCGGATTGATTCAACTAACAGGCTTTGATAACTATTACAAATATGGCTACCACAAGAAGCCAGACCAATTAGCGCATAGCCCACAAGCTATGTGTGAAATAGCAGGAAGATTTTGGCATGACCGAGGCTGTAATCAACCCGCGATTGATGGCGACGACGACGGCGTTACGCGCAGAATTAACGGCCCCGCCATGCTCGATAAAGAGCGCCGCCACAATTTAACTGTACTGTATCTTAATAAGGCAAAAAATGACTAGATTACTTTTACCACTTGTACTAATTATAACTGCGCTATCTATGCCGAAAGCGTGGGCTGGTTATTTGCCTGATAATAAGTTAACACCAGGTGTTGATAATCCATTAGTAACACAAGATAACATTAAATCAACTATTTGCGTTTCAGGCTGGACTAAAACCGTTCGACCTTCTACTTCTTATACCAATAAGATCAAAAAGCAGAAAATGATTGAACAGGGGCTACAAGGCCAAAAAATGTCAGATTTTGAGCTAGACCATGACAAAAGTATTGAAGACGGCGGCAGCCCAACTGACCCTAAAAACTTATGGAATGAGCTTTGGTATTTGAATATAAATGGTTATGACTTAGGCGCTCATACGAAAGACGCGGCTGAAAATGCAACAAAAAAAGCGATTTGTGCAGGCAAAATAACACTTAATGAAGGACGTAATCAGTTAGCTAAAGACTGGACAGTGTTATATCTGCGTTTTGTGAATAAACAGTTTCCAAAGTATGTTGACCATTAATATGTTTACTTTGCTAGCCCCATTCAAGCTCTACGCAATCGCTGGCGGCGTTTTAATCGTTGCAGGCATACTAGGAGTTCACCTACACCATGATAGGGGCGTGCGCATTGCGCGTGATACTGCTATCAGCAACTTAGCAAGCTATAAATCACAGCAAAAAGTATTGACCGATGCCGCTATGATTGAAAAGGCTAAAGCTGAGGCATCTAGCAAGCTAAAGATTGAGCAAGCCGTTAAAGCCAGTAATGAGCTATTAGCAAAATTTAACCTAGCCAATATTGACCGTAACCAGCTAACCGAGAAAGTGAGATTATTAAATGCTAGTATTAACCAAAATGAGGCTGTTGCTGCCCGCACTCGCGCTAATCTTAATGCCAGCGTGCGCTTGTCAGCCAGCCGTGATAGCACTGCCGCAAGCAAAGAATCCAGCGCTGCCAGCCAACTTTCCACCGCAGATAGTCACTTTGCCACTTTTAGAGACGCATGCAGAGTAACCACGATTGATTTAGTAAAATCCTATGCTATTATTGAGGCAGATACCTTGGCTTGCGGGAGAAAAAGTAATTAAGGGGGATACTGCCCATCATCCTCACTAGCATATTAGAGCTAGCTGACTGCAAACGTGGATTTCTCAGTCATTTAAAGAACTAACCAAAATTACGTTTTTTGGTTATCGTGAGAGTTACGCTCTCAACCTCACAGTATCATGTTTATGATAAACTAATTCACACAATAATTACACATCAACACGCCAAGCATTTGATTAAAAACCAATAGCGTTGCGAGCGATAAAAGTAATTTTTGCGGACTTAGTCCGCAATTAAGCATTTCTTAATAGTATTTTTATTTTAAGTTATTGTTTATATTAAATATTTAAACAAACGCCCTCGTAGCTCAGTGGATAGAGCATCCCCCTCCTAAGGGGAGGGTCACACGTTCGATTCGTGTCGAGGGCGCCAAATAGTAATCCATAGATTCCAATAAAAGTATTAAAACTGTTTATTTACAGAGTGTTATTCGTTTATCAACTTAACGGATATAAATGAATTCATTGACCTAGCACTAAGCCATTATCACTTAAAGATAGCAAGGGCTTATTTGTACTAAAAAAGAGGTTTTTGCCCACGTGACTCAGTCTAGTTTGCGCGTGGGTAATAACCCCATAAGTGAACAAGTTTACTCAACCCTGTCATAAAATGACAAATAATTGAAAAGTAAACGAAATGCCCAGAAGACCTCGTCGTAACCGCAGTGCAGCCATGCAATAGACATGCTGAGTGGTGCACTCTCAAGATACCCCGCGCCTAGCTCCGTCAATACGGGCCAAGTCAGCCCATTTACCGCCCAAGACTTTGTTAATACCGTATATACAGCAAGTTGTTAGATAAGCATGGATGGGCGCGGTGCCTGGCGGGATAATGTGATGGTAAAGAGATTGTGGCGTTCGGTTAAATATGAACATGCGTATTTAACTGCTTATGTAGGTGTGTCACTATTTTGTCAGAAACATATTGAAAAAAAATATTAATAATGTCAGCGTATCATTTATTAAATTATTAAATATGAGTGACTACTAAACAAAAATTAAAAGCCACATCTTGAAAAAAATGCGGGCTTTGCATTTCATAAGGTGACATATGTAATGTATCATATAAATATTTAAGTTTGAACAATAACAGAATTATTCTCAATTCATATATTTTTTAGAATTTATGTTAAGCGGTATTTGAGTGGAAATGCAAATAGAAAATCATAAAAATAACTTTGGATTTTTACGTTTACTTTTGGCAACATTGGTAATAGTGTCACACTCACCAGAGATTTTAGATCATAGTAGAAATAGGGAATTATTAACAAATATATTTGGAACGATCTCACTCGGTGAGTTAGCAGTTGACGGGTTTTTTTTGATCAGCGGCTATTTAATTCTCAAAAGTTACCTAAACTCAAGTACATTAAAAAGTTATTTATTCAAACGTGTTCTTAGAATTTACCCTGGATTTATTTGCGCATCTTTATTTTGCATTTTTGTTCTTATTCCTTTTTCGGGGGAAACTAAACTTATTATTAATATGAGCCTAAGTGATTGGCTACAGTCTATTTTTAGAATGATTGCTTTAAACCCTCCGCTTGTCAGTAATACTAAATATACAGATTTACATCTGGCTTTGAACGGCCCAATGTGGACTATATTGTATGAGTTTATTTGTTATTTATGCATTCCAATTGTTTACGCTTTTCCTTTTAATAAATCAAAAACATATTTAATATTAATTGCGATGATCATGAGTATTTTTTTATACACTCAAATAACTGATAAAAATATATGGCATTTTGGACTTGATTTACATTCAATATCAAGATTTATGGCCGCTTTCTTAATTGGTGGTGCATTCAATTTATTTAAAGAAAAAATTATTTGGAGCAGACTTTTAACAGTAGCAAGTTTTATTTTGTTATTACTATGCTTAAATTTTGATTACTGTGCTGAAATTGGTCTGTTTATTTTCGGAAGTTATTTATTATTTAATTTTGCATTAAATAATAAAAATAAATTCTTAAACAGCATAGGTTCTAAAGTTGATGTTTCATATGGAGTTTATCTATATGCTTGGCCAATTCAAATTTATATTTTTAAGTATTATCCAGAAATAAACGTATATGTTTTTATGTCGATTACTTGGGTCTTGAGCTTTGCTTTTGGCTATTTAAGTTGGATTGCTATAGAAAAGCCATTTATGGAAGTTAAGAAAAAACTGGGTATTATTGATAATAATGTCTATCCTAGCTTAGTTCAATAAAAAATTAGTATTAATTTATTAAGTCATTACCTGTATTGTTTCAAAAGGCATTGTTAGATGCCTGTCGAGCGCCAAATAGTTATCCGTAGCAATCCCCAAGTATTAAAACTGTTTATTTACAATTTACACAGTGTTATATACATTTATTACCTCAAAGGATAAAAGAATCCATTGACCTAGCGCTCAGCCAATACTTAACGATGGCAACGGCTTATCTATGTCTATGATGACAACGGCAGTGTTTGACCGCATTACGCATCATTGCGTAATCTTGGAAACTGGGAATGATACTTATCGAATAAGTACTGTAAAACCGCGCTCAACTAAGCTAAAAAGTGGAAAGAATTGGACGCCGATTAGTGGAAAGTTTTAGACGCCGATTGACAACACAAATAGCCCTAGCTCCGGCAAAAGCGCCGATTGCAATTCAGTCACCTACCGATTGGATTTTGTATGACGACTCAACCTACACTCCGGTTGCTGAC
>JAYTEL010000211.1:0-1897 GCA_043735225.1 Methylotenera sp.
TGTTCAAGACGCCTATGAAAAATTCAACAAAACACCTGTTGATCGCTATTATATATTATCCACTGCCAAATCAAGCTTAGAAGAAATGATAACGATAGACGCTGAAATTTTGCGAATCAAAAATGCACATGGTTGCCAGCTCATCGTCAACGGCATTATGGAAACACTAAAATATTATTTGAGGCTATTGAACAATCCTTACGAGTTTATCGAAAGCTATGTAAATTTGCTTGAAGATGACAAAGCTTTAAAGTTTGAACATAAAGAAAAATGGAATAAACTAATAGGTGACATGTGACATAAAGATTCAATAAAAAAAGCCCGATTATCTCGGGCTTTTTGTGTAGAACTTTTAAGCAGCTAATTACTTAGCAACCTGTTTCTCACGCATCTCATCCAACGTCTTACAATCAATACACAGCGTAGCCGTTGGGCGGGCTTCAAGGCGTTTTAGGCCAATTTCTACGCCGCAGCCTTCGCAGTAGCCGTATTCGTCGGCGTCGATATTGCGTAGGGTTTCGTCAATTTTTTTGATGAGTTTACGTTCGCGGTCGCGGTTACGCAGCTCTAGCGTCATGTCAGATTCTTGGCTGGCGCGATCGTTGGGGTCGGCAAAGCTGGTTACTTCGTCTTGCATGGTGTGCACGGTGCGGTCAATATCATGGCTTAGCTCAGATTTCCAGCCATTTAATATGCCGCGAAAATGCTTGAGTTGGTTTTTGTTCATGTACTCTTCATCAGGTTTTGGCTGATAAGGGGTAAATGCTTTGGTAAGGGTTTCTGCCATGTTATTTTGATTCCAAAAAAACGCAATAAGAGTACATTTAAAAGAGTTTAAATAGTTAGTTAATAATTTTTAATCGCGCGAGTTTACTCTTTTTGTAAAATATATGCAAAAGCTAAATTTTGCCTTATATTTTCTCTTTTAATTCAAGCGCTAACAGCGTGTTTTCCATAAGCGTTGCCACTGTCATTGGACCTACGCCGCCTGGCACAGGTGTAATATAACTGGCGCGGGTGCTTGCTGCTTTAAAATCTACATCGCCGCAAATTTTGCCATTTGGCAAACGGTTAATGCCAATGTCCACTACTATCGCACCTTTTTTTATCCAATCACCTTTAATAAGTCCTGCTTTGCCTGCTGCGGCTACGACTAAATCTGCTTGGCGTACTTTACCTTCTAAATCTTTAGTATGGCGATGGCAACTGGTAATGGTGCAGCCTGCTAACAAAAGTTCTAAGGCCATGGGGCGGCCAACGTGGTTAGAAACGCCGATAATCACCGCATCTAGCCCCATTAAATCAATGTTAACCGCTTGCAACATTTTAATGACACCATACGGCGTGCAAGATCGAAGCGTGGGCTGGCGCACGGCCAGGCGGCCGATATTGTAAGGGTGAAATCCATCGACGTCTTTATTAACACTAATGCGCTCAATCAGCCGCGCTTCAGATATCTGCGTTGGAAGCGGTGATTGCACTAAAATGCCATCAATATTAGAATCGTTATTGAGGTGATCAATTAAGCTTAATAAATCCGCTTCACTCGTGGTGCTAGGTAAATCATAAGCAATAGACTTTATACCCACTTTTTCGCAGGCTTTGCGCTTGTTACGCACGTAAATAGCCGATGCTGCATCAGCCCCAACTTGCACCACGGCCAAGCAAGGTGCGCGTTTGCCAGCAGCAATTCGGTTATCAATTTTGGTTTTAACGCTGACCAATAACTGTTCTGCAATGGCTTTGCCGTCTATAATCTTTGCGTTAATTTGTGCTGTCATGCGCGTATTCAAACTTAAATTTGAAATAAAACGCGATTTTAACATATTAGAATTGACCAAATGCCTTGTATGCGCTATATTTCTGCCTCTTCGGCGTGTAGCGTAGCCTGGTAGCG
>JAYTEL010000212.1:0-5629 GCA_043735225.1 Methylotenera sp.
CCAAGTTTTGGCGTTAATATTTTGCAAGTGCGCGTAATAATGGATGCGCCATTTTGGCCCTAGCACGGCTACCACATTGCCACCCATGGCTATATTGCCAGTGTAAATTACCAAGCCGTAGTTGCTGCTAATCACACGTGTGCCTTTTGTGGCAAAAATATCGATGCCTTTATGCACGCCCGATTTGCCCCATGGGCTGTACCAAAAACTGCGCATGTGCCAGTCTTTGTTAGTTGTGTTTTCTACAGGCACAGCCCCGCGCGCGGGCAACAACAGCCCAATCGCCAAGATGCAAGCGAATACGATGAATAGGCGCTTTTTCATGTTTAAACCACATCGTAACTAGTGTGGATATTTGGCACTTCAGGCTTTTGGTTCAATGCATACCAATCCACTTTACGCGTTATTATCATCACCAACGCTAGCAGGTTAAACACCAGCAAACTACCCATTAACAGCGCATTATCTTCACTTGCCAGAATGCCATACAGCGCGCCATATAAGGCAGTCAGCATGCTGGCAAACATCAAGCTGTTGATTTTGCTTTTTAATACATAACTTAAGTAATAACCCAGCAGCCCAACACAGGCTGCGCTGGCTGATAAATAGGCATAAGCAAAGCCAACGCGCTCTGCCAGCGAGATAAGAAGCAAGTAAAACATTGCCATGGCCAACCCTACAAACGTGTATTGCGCGGGGTGAATGCGTAGGCGTTTTAAAATCTCGAAAATGAAGAAGCCAGCAAAGGTTAACCCAATGAATAATAAGTCATATTTTGTAGCGCGATCGGATTGGCTGTAGACGTTAATCGGCTCTACAAAGCCAATAGATAGCGATTCTAAGTTATCGGTCTTGGCGCCACCTGTTAGCATGCTCATTAAAGCCGCTTGGTTATTGCTTGATAGCGATGACACTGCCCACTTTGCGCTAAAGCCATTTTTGTCGATTGTTTGCGTCGCCGCATCAGGCAAAAAGCTGCCATAAAAATGCGGCGATTGCCAGCTGGAATTTAGCGCGATTAGGTTGCTTTGTGCGATTGGGGTGAAGTTAAAGTTTTCTGTACCGCGTAAGTTAAGCTTAAAATCAAACGCAATTGTCTGTGCCTCGCTATTCAAGGTTTTAATTGGCGCGTTAATGCCGCTGCCCAGCGCGTCTATTTTGCTACCTTGCATAAAGGTGATGGGTGAGCCGCACCAATTAACAATTGGCTTGCCAGCAACGCCGCGAGTGTCGCTTATGCCAATACTTAAGTAGGCGTCGCCAATTTTTAAGTTGGTATTGTCATGCTCAAATTTTAAACCTAAATTTTTGGGTATTTTGAATTGTCCACTAATATTACCGCCAAGCTGAAACAACAAGGCTTTGTAGATGCCAAGAAATTTTACTTCGTTGGACAATCCGCCTGTTACATTGAGCTCTTCAGGCAATAGATAAACTTTGCCTGCATAACTTCTTGTGATAATTTTCTGAGTTTTGTTCACTTCAATCATTTCAGGATGCTCCTGCACATAAGGCACTACCAACACGGGCCCAATAAGCGTTTGCTCGCGCACTGAGCTTCGCGCGATGTCTGCCTTCACGTTTTCTTGATTGCGTTGCCGCTCTACAATAATGCCATTGACGTAACCAACTGCAATTGACATGAGCGTAACCAATAAGACCATGCCGATGATTTTAAAGATAAATGATTTATTCATGATTAACCCCTTGTTTGTGTGGAGTTAGCAGAATATTGCTGCAATGTGAAGTGTTGATGTGCTTGTGTGAAGTGAGTGTGAAGTCGATGTTTATTTTGTTGGTAACAAAATAGTATTGCCATATTTGTTTAAAATAATCTAACAAAGATTCGTCATACCAGCGCAGGCTGGTATCCAGCCGAATTGCAATTATCTGTGAAAAAGTTCATTGAATATATGCTACACAAAAAGTATTTAAGATGTAAAAAAGAACGTGTAACGCAAGTTGTAATTTTTAATATTGGCGACTATATCGCTTGCCTGGATACCAGCCTACGCTGGTATGACAGATCTGTGGGGATAAAAAATGCTATTTTGGCAAAGTTATCATCGAAACAGCGCCGCCATCTGTATGATTCGTTAAACTTACGCTGCCGCCATGCAGTTTGGCAACTTCTTGCACAAAATTTAGGCCTAGGCCTGTACTTTTTTGATTGGTCGTTGGCCGCGGTAGCGAGTAAAATTTATCAAACACTTTATCTAGGGCGTAGTTGGGAATGCCCGCGCCTTCATCTTTGACTTGAATCAATATGCGATTGTTGTTTTCTATGACATTAACTTGAACAATGCTATTGGGCGGGCTAAAATCAAGCGCGTTTTCTAGTAAGTTAACGATGGCTTGACCCAGCAAAAACTCATCTGCTTGCAAAATAATGGCAGGGCTGCAAGCCACATAAATGCTGGATTGCAGCGCATATGTTTTTTGGTTTAAATGCTTAATTTGGGTTTGAATTAAGGCGTTTAAATTAACCTTTGAAACTTGGTTTAATTTAGGTAGTGTTATTCAACATTAAGTTAAGCCAGCAAGCTATAACCCATGCCGCGATGCGTCACTATTGCTTCATTTACCGCATCTATTTTTCGCAATTTTGCGCGCACGGTTTTAATGTGCGCATCCACCGTGCGCTCTAAGGTGTTTTCGGCCTGCGCCCATACAATATCCATGAGCATGTCGCGCGAATATACGCGTTTTGGTTGCAGAATTAAGGTTTTTAATAACAAATATTCGTAGCGCGTTAGCTCTAAAAACTGGCCACGATATTGAATGCGGCAAGCGCTTTCGTCGAGTTGAAAGAGATTGGTTTCGGCGTTTGCTTGCATGTTGCTTGCTTGCTTATTGCTAGCCCGTCGCAAAATCGCGTTAATGCGCGCCACTACCTCGCGCGGGCTAAACGGCTTGGTCACATAATCATCTGCGCCAATCTTCAAACCCACAATGCGGTCAATCTCGTGATTACGCGCGGTTAAAAATAAAATGATCATGCTTGAGATTGAAGTTTTGGCGCTTGCGCGTATTTGCTTGCACACATCAAAGCCGGTCATATCGGGCAGGCCGACATCTAACACCACAAAATCAAACGCTTGCTTTTGCGTAGCAGCAATGCCTTCATGCCCAAATAAACAGTGTGTGGTAGCAAAGCCCGCTTCTTTGCAAGCGTAAGTAAGCGTTTCGGCAATTGCAAGTTCATCTTCAATAATCAACACATGTTTCATGCGCTTATTTTAGTAGAAAATGCGTATATTTAGTCAAAACCACACAGTTATTGCAGGCAAAAAAATGCCCACTTATGTGGGCAAAGGGGGAAAGGAATTCATTTAACCAATTAAGCAGCGCCAGAAAGCGTCACGTATTTCATCTCACCATTAATTAAAAAAAAACGCGCATCGCGTAGTGTTTTTTGTGCGACAACAATTTTGTGATACACCCAAACAATGCCTTTAGCATCGCCATTGGCACTTTTTAAGGTAATCATCTCATCAGGCTTGCCAAAATTAGTGGCCACTTGATTTGGCTGGGTTTGTTTAACCAACTCGTAAAATTGTGTGGGCGACATTGTTTTGATAGCACTTGATTGACCTGTATTGGCGGCATCTGCACTGGTGTTTAGCGTAGTAGCTATCAGGCTAACCATCACTAAGCCACCTAAAAATGCACTTTTTAGTAGTTCTAATTTCATGGTTTTTCTTTCTTTTATTGGTATTAAATTAGAATAACAGCTGATTGTTACCAATATGTTACATCGACGGTAAACGATAAAAAATTTTTAAAAAAATTATAAATTTAGCTGATTAGGTGAGCAATTTGCGCGAACACGTGTTATTGACCTGTTTAATTTATCCAAAAAATTCTTTGGCTTTATCTACCCAACTTTTATTTTTGGGACTGTGTTTGCCAGCATCTGCTTGCGTGCTGCTATCAAATTCTCGCAATAAATCCTTCTGTTTCTCGGTTAATTTCACGGGCGTTTCTACCACCACGTGCACCATTAAGTCGCCCGCCTCAGATTGCCGCAGGGGCTTGATGCCTTTGCTTTTAAGCCTAAATACGCCGCCCGTTTGCGTTTCAGCAGGTATTTTCATTTTGGCCGATCCGCCCAGCGTTGGCACTTCAATCTCGCCGCCCAGCGCCGCTGTACTAAAGCTAATCGGCATTTCGCAATGTAAATTGCCGCCATCGCGTTGAAATATTTCGTGCGCTTTTAGGTGAATTACCACATATAAATCGCCCGTTGGGCCGCCATTAACGCCAGCTTCACCTTCGCCAGTTAAGCGAATTCTATCGCCTTCATCCACGCCAGCAGGAATTTTAACTGATAGCGTTTTGTTTTGTTTAACGCGCCCAGCACCGCTGCAGGTAGGGCAGGCGTCTTTCACCATTTTGCCGTTGCCATGGCATTTTGGACAGGTTTGTTGCACCGAAAAAAAGCCTTGTTGCATGCGCACTTGGCCGTGGCCTGCGCACGTTGTACAAGTAACAGGCTGCGTGCCTGGACGCGCGCCGCTACCTTTACAGGTCTCGCAGGCTGATTGCACAGGTATGCGAATTTTTGTTTCTGTGCCTTTGGCCGCGTCTTCTAACGAAACTTCCATGTTGTAGCGTAAATCTGCGCCGCGGTACACATTGTTACGTTGACCTGAGCCCCCACCTTGGCGACCACCACCAAAAATATCACCAAAAATATCGCCAAACGCATCGCCAAAACCTGCGCCGCCAAAGCCGCCTGCACCAGCGCCGCCGCCGTGTTCAAACGCAGCATGGCCATATTGATCGTAAGCAGCACGTTTTTGGTCGTCACTTAAATTTTCGTAGGCTTCTTTAGCCTCTTTAAATTGCTCTTCGGCTTTTGGATTATCGGGATTGCGGTCTGGGTGATGTTTCATCGCCAGTTTACGATACGATTTTTTGATTTCTTCTTCCGAAGCGTCACGACTCAAGCCGAGCACTTCGTAGTAATCTTTTTTGGTAGCCATATTTTTTAAGTATTTAAAACAGGGTGGGCAACTAGCCCGCAACAAAATAAAACTGTTAATACAGTCAACTTAATTTTAAGACCTAGTTGAATTGTGTTGGTAGAAATAATTTTTTTAGTTTTAATCATATGGTTTTCCTTTTTTTATGTTCTATATTTGAAACTTTTGTAAGGAATTTCATATTTAATGAAACTTCGAAACTGTTCCTCTTTGCGTGGGAATGAATTGCACATTCCCACCCTGCGTAATACCTACTTTCGTAACTTTATTAAAATTTTAGATAAATTTAAAGATTAGTCTTTTTTCACATCTTCAAACTCAGCATCTACCACATCGCCATCCACTGTTTTTTCAGTCTCTTGGCTAGGCTGCGCGCTTTGTGTATTTTTCTCTGCTTGCTCGGCCGCATACACTTTTTCGCCCAATTTTTGCGATGCTTCCATTAACACATTAGTTTTGGCTTCAATCGCGTCTTTGTCATCACTTTGCAACGCTTCTTCCACGTCTTTTATGGCAGTTTCAATCGCTGTTTTTTCAGCTTCATCTAACTTGTCGCCATGCTCAGTTAATGATTTTTTAACTGAGTGCACCATACCATCAGCTGCATTACGCGCATCAACCAGCTCGCGATATTTTTTGTC
>JAYTEL010000213.1:0-16209 GCA_043735225.1 Methylotenera sp.
CACTAAAGCGTAAAGCCCTGTATTCTGAAAATAGTTGATCAATTGTAAATCCAAATAGTAGTCGATCAGCAGCATGCGCTTCAGCAGGGGTGGCATCAGAATCAATAGGGGCAAGATTTAATGACTTTTCAGCCCGTTCACGATTTGATTGTTTAGTCGCTAAATTTAGCGCAATAGTTTGAAGCATGAACGCGGCATGATCTCGTAAATCGGCCTTATCCATTTTAAGGCCTTGCGGTTTGATGGTTTTAGCAAATATTTCCCATTGCACTAAAATGCTATCCATGTGTTCTATAATGAAATCACCTAATCTGAGGGATTTTGCCATAGTTGCCTTTAATTACAAGTTAATTTATCAAGATATCAACAGAAATTTTGCTTAATTTCTGAGTAAGCTAATTGAACTATATCGTAACCTCAAACTTAGTCATTTTAGGTTGAAACACAACCTTCAAAGTTAAACAAGTTTATGGATTTTTAAACGCTTTTAATTATAAAATTAAATAAACGTTTAGTGAACCAGTTTGAGTTAAATAAAATATTTGTCAGATAAATTAGCTTTTTTCGTGACAACTTTTTTCCGGTATAAGTAATAAGTTTATACAATGTTAAAATTAAACTTTACTCAGAAAAATTACACTTTTATGTCACTTCTTTCAATCATATTTGTTACGATTTTTCTCACTGTTATTTCAATGTTAATTGTTATGAATTTTGTAACAGGTGAAAAAAGGATACAACGTAAATTAGATCAGCAATATTCGATTCATGACCTTCAGTTTGGTCGTTCAGTTAGCGCATTGCTTGGGCCTGCATTTATAGCCGATAACGAGATTAAGGTATTGATTAATGGGGATAAAATTTTCCCCGAGATGCTCAAAGCAATCCGCAGTGCCAAGCAAACGATTACATTTGAAACTTTCATTTACTGGGGAGATAGTATCGGCGAAGAATTTGCAAATGCACTAATTGAACGCGTTCAAACAGGCGTTAAAGTACATGTATTGCTTGATTGGCTTGGTAGCATAAAAATGGAACAAAAGCAGTTAGATAAGATGCAAGAAGCAGGGGTTGAGATTGAAAGATATCATAAGCCACATTGGAGCCATTTAACGCGATTGAATAACCGAACTCATCGAAAATTGCTAGTCATTGATGGTGAAATGGGTTTTACTGGTGGTGTAGGGATTGCAGATCAATGGAGAGGTAATGCACAAAATCCAAACGAGTGGCGTGATACGCATTTTTTAGTGCATGGTCCAGTTGTAGGGCAAATGCAGGCTGTTTTCATGGATAATTGGATCAAGTCAAAAGGAAGTGTTCTTCATGATGCAAAATATTTTCCAGCCATAAAAAAAGCAGGCAACATGTCCGCTCAAATGTTTAGCAGCTCTCCAAGTGGTGGAGGGGACTCGATGGTGCTGATGTATTTGATGGCCATCACAGCATCTCAAGAATCAATTAATTTATCAAGTGCCTATTTTGTGCCTGATGAATTGCTAATAAATGCTTTGATAACTGCTGCCAAACGCGGTGTAAAGATTCGTATTATTACACCTGGCGAACATATTGATACGGATTTAGTACGTAGAGCATCTCGTGCAGGCTGGGGTGATCTGTTACAAGCAAATGTACACATTGCCGAATTCGCGCCTACCATGTATCACTGCAAGGTGCTTGTCGTCGATAACTTAATGGTTTCTGTAGGTTCTACTAACTTTGACAATCGATCATTTAGATTAAATGATGAGGCGAATCTCAATATTTTGGATAAAGATTTTGCTGAAGAGCAGATGAAATTTTTTGAATCTGACTGGACTAGGTCTCAAGTAATTACATATGAAAGTTGGCTCAAAAGACCATTTAGTGAAAAATTAATTGAAAAAATTTCATCTTTATTTAACTCTCAATTGTAATAAAAAAATATCTAGTAATAACGGAAAACTAAATACCATCATGAGTGGCATCACTTTAAAACCCAAAGACAATTGCACTGCAATTATGCAAGCCAACGCTATATATGTTTAACATTGAGCTTATATTGTATGTGCGAAAACAATAAATATCGACGTTTGAACAAAATAAAGGTCGAGTCTTCAAAATTATGTACAGGAAGCCTTATGGAAATGTAATGCTAGAATAAATTAGGTTTAATATTAATTGATAATCCCTAATTTTGATTAGTAAGAATTATCATTCCCACTTTAAAAGGTAAGTTTGAATAATTGATTTGCCATTACTTATTATTTAACATTTGCCCAAAAGAAACTTCCATGTCTAACCAATCTAATAACTTTTCACGAGTGGGTTTCTCAGTTTTTATTGCGTCATAAAGTGATTCTGAAGTTGGTAACTCAATTGCGCGAGGGCTTGCAAATGCGACATACCTACCTGTGCGCATTAAATAGGCTTTATTTATTAATCCAAGCCGGTTTTGACCAGTTGCAGGTGAGAATAAATGGGGCTCCTGACTGTGTGGTCGCCGCCGCCATACCTCTAAGTAGCTTTCATCAATGCCCATTTCTAGCATGGTATTTTCATCAAAAAACACCATTTTTCCAATATCGCGAGCGGATGTTTTTGGCTGAAATCTAATTCGCGTAGCCACTGGCAAACATCTGACGACTGACTATTAGCAGGCGTAACATTTGTAGTTCCGGCAAAACCTTGTTGGCTGGCAAGTAACAGCAATTCTTCATCATTATAATCTTGTAACGATTCAACTTTCGTAACCCAACTTGAATTGCATGTGGGATGCGTAAATCAATATGATGATATTGCGATTGCATCAATAAAACCAATGAATTCGTATCCTTAGTACTTTGGGTTTCTAACAATTCACGTTGCCAAACACCTATATATCTATCGGGTACTGACTGCATATTTATATTTTTAATACGTTCATTGGGCAGATATTTTTTGCCAAAATGCCATGTCATGATTAGGCCAAAGTGTTGCGTTTTCATTATTCGCTAATGCTTTTAGCTTTTGTATGCTTTGAATTGCAAGTTCCGTATTATCTTGCCAACAATTTCCAGGTGCAATTTCATCTGTAATATTTTCAGTTAAATCGGCCGCATCACCTGCCAAAATAATAGGTTTACCAGCCGGCATTTCTATCAATAAAGACATGTGACCTGCCGTGTGTCCCGGGCTAGTGATGGCACTTACGCCAGCACATAAACCATATTCACCTGTTTTTATTTGCCAATTAGCTTGCTGCATTATTTCGTTATCAAAGTAGGCTAAATCATCCAATTTACTGGCATATTTAAGCTCATCAGCTTGAATATGCACGTCTATATGGCCACAATCACACAAACCACCAGCATGATCAAAATGCAGATGGCTTAAAAAAATCAAATCAATGTCGCTCATCCGTAAACCCAGCCGCGCCAATTGATTGGGTAAACGCTGTGATTCATGCATGGTAGGCGCTGCAAAACCAAGGCTTGCGTTGTAATATTTTGCTCGTCGCGTTGACGTATTTATTTTATGGTAATCGCAGCCAACGTCATACAAAATTCGCCCGTTTTTGGTTTCGATTAAATAGGCCAAAATGGGCGCATCTATCATTTTGCCTTTGCCGCGATTAAGGGTTGATATTGATTTATCATAGCGGTGCGTGGCGGTCAATAAAGGCCAGAATTTGGTAACGGATGTCATTACTAATATGCTTTCAAAAACTTAAATATCATAAAGCTAAAGCGCTGTTAAAAATGAAACGCCTGCCGCACCTATAAAGCCATCGGCAGAATGATTGGTAACTTTTCCGTAATCACCGCTAGTTAAGCGTTTTACACGGTGACGGTGGTAGGCTAACAATAACTTATGCATTGGAATGACAGGTAACGATTGCGAAGTGCCAAACAAATCTGCATGCAACTTTGGTAAGCTAAACCAGGGTGCTACAGGTTTTTCGTGATGCGCGTTGTGATAGGAGAAATTTAAAAAGAGTAAGTTAAGCCATGGGTAGTGCAATGACGCTAAATTTGTATACGTGTTTAACTGCTCGTAATTGCGGTCGCGCAGTTTGCCGTCTACTATTTTGCCGCCGCAATTAGCTAAATCTTGCTCTAAAAAAACATCGTAGGTATGTTGAAACGCATCTGCAAAACGTAAGGCCGTAATCATTAACACGTAGGCCAGTAAATACAACAGCCAGGCTTTAAGTGAAACAAAAGCCATTAATACAAATATTGACGCCCTGAAGCTAGCAATAGCCAATAAACGAACGCGTTTATGGTGCCAAGCTGGGCGCGTAAAGGGCAAAAAAATCACTAAAAAATGCATGAGTATTTCTAATGCAGGCACATAAAACCATTCTAAAATTTTGATTGTACTACGCTTAAATGCTGGTAAATCACGCATCAAATGTTGTACATTAAACGTTAATACATCGGCTCTATCGACATGATGGTGCATGTGTTTGCTACGAATTTCTTCAAAAGTGCTATAGCAGCTTCCCGTTATCCAGTTCATTATCACGCCCCAATTGCGATTAGCATTTGGTGTTTTAAAAATGTTCCAATGCGAAAATTCATGCAATAAATAGGCGCTAATAACTAAACTTTGCGCTGTTAGTAAAACACCCATTAAGTTTATTAACCAAAATTGATTAAATAATAAACTCACCCCTAGCGTGTAGCCAAAAATCGCAAAGCTAAAAGCAGTCAAGTTAGGTATTACACTTTGTGACGTTTTAAAAGCGCTTAACATACTTAATTTCCTTTCAAAAATGCGCGCCAACCGCCTAAATGGCTAATATCTGTTGCTTCAAGGGTTGCGTAAGCTTCACACATAAACCCTTGCACGGTGCTATTATCAATGAGTGTTAATGTGCCAAAACCCAATGGCGCAGGCACGCTTGCTACAAACTGGCCATATTTGTCTATTGGCAATTGCCAAATCTCTAACGCGATGCTCATTCCAGCCTTATTAACACGCAATAATCCTGGGCGCGCAGGTGTAAAGCCGTTTAATTTAAATAGTTTGTAATTTACCGACGTGCTGCTCTCTTTTACAAATACACCACCCAAGGCGCTTAATTGTGCATTTAAGGGCAAGCCTTGCATATGTGCGCCACAAACTGCCACTTGAATCATATTATTATCTATGCTCATATTTTCTCTATTCTATTCGCTAAGTTAATCAAGGCATTATCACTAAAAGCTGGCGCGCTAATGGTGATGCCAAACCCGAGTCCATTGGCATAAAAACCAGTAGGCACCGCAATTGCAGCCATATCTAGCAAGTTCATAAAATTAGTGTAATAACCTAAATTAGTATTGGTTTGAATCGGGTCAGCTTGCACTTGTTCAATGGTATAGACGGTGCCAGCGGTTGGGGTAATCATCACGTCAATTTTTGACCAAACAGCGCTTGATTCACGTTGTAGGGCTTTTAGTTTATACATAGCGTTAAAAGTATCAGCCGCGCTAAATTTTTTAGCATTGCTTATAATTTGTTTGGTGATTGGATAAAGCGAATAGGGCTTTGCATCAAAAAAATCTTTGATGGCCGCGTAGCGCTCTGCCACCCACGGGCCCTCGTACAATAATTTGGCGGTTTCAATAAATGGTGAAAATTCTATTTCTACTGATTTGCCGCCCATGGATTCAAGTTTAGTTATAGCTTGTTGAAATAACTGGAGCGCTTCATTATCATCAAAGAATGCCAATTGGTTTTGTTTAGGCACCCCAAAAGTAAATTTTTCTGGCAAGTTTTCAATTTGAGTTAAGCCTTCACGTGAATAAGCATCAAGCGCATCAAAACCCTTCGCAACCTGCAAAACAGTTGTTGCGTCTTGCGTATTATTTGCAAAAATAGAGACGCAATCTAGCGTGCGGCATGCTGGCACAACACCCGTTGTGCTTAATAGCCCAAGGCTAGGTTTAACACCCACCAGATTGTTAAATGCAGCAGGTATGCGCCCAGAACCAGCCGTATCGGTACCTAAACTAAAACTCACCAAACTCAGTGCTACAGAGACCGCAGAACCAGCACTTGAACCACCAGAAATGTAAGCGGGGTTAATGCTGTTTTTACACGCGCCATAAGACGAGCGTGTGCCTACTAGACCTGTGGCAAATTGATCTAGATTTGTTTTGCCAATCGGAATGGCACCTGCGTCAATTAGCCTTTGCACTACTGTGGCCGATTTTTCAGGTGTGTAGGCATAGTCTGCACAGCCAGCCGTTGTTGGTATGCCAGCCAAATCAATATTATCTTTAATGGCAAATGGGATGCCATATAAAGGCAACTCATCAATTGATTTTAATTCTAAATTGTTAGCATATGCCAGCATCTCATCTAACGTTAAACGATAAATCCATGCGTGATGGGTGTCATCTGCAATTAAAGCGGCCAATTGTTTCACTAAATCCATTGGCGTCAAACCTTGAAGATATTGCGCACGCAAATAATCAATGTTTAAATTCATGCCAACTCCTCAATAATTAACAAGGCTTGGCCAGGCGCAACGGGATTGCCTTCATTACAAATAATGTGGCTAATTTTCCCACTCACCTGCGCGGTAATGGCAATCTCCATTTTCATTGATTCTACAATCACCACCACATCATTTACTTTAACTACATCTCCGATGGCTACTTTTATTTGCCACAAATTGCCTGCAACGTGCGATTTTGCTAACTCCTGCCCTGCTTCTAGCGTTAGTTCGGTCAAAGTCGGCTCAGTTTCAATTTCCTGGCTATAATTGGATTGACCAGTGGTTATCCAATTATTGCGCTCTGCTTCAAACGCTGCTTTTTGCTGTGCTTTAAACGCGTTAATACTGGCTGATTCTTGATTCAAAAATTGGTCGTAATCATTTAATTTAAAGGTAGTTTCTTCAATATTTAGCTTAAATTTCCCCTGTAAAAAATCGTCGCGCATTTGCATTAATTCATCTGCCGTTACCTCAAAATAGTGAATTTGATCAAACAATTGCAATAACCACGGTGAATTTTGTTTGAAATCTTGCGTAATATTCCATCGATTCCATATAGGTAATGTTCGGCCAACAAGCTGATAGCCACCTGGACCCTCCATGCCATAAATGCACATATAAGCACCACCTATACCCACTGCGTTTTCGGGTGTCCAAGTGCGGGCTGGGTTATATTTGGTTGTGACTAAGCGATGGCGCGGGTCCAGTGGCGTTGCAACTGGCGCACCCAAATACACATCGCCTAAACCTAGCGTGAGATAACTGGCGTTAAAAACAATATCTTTCACTTGGCTAACCGAATCCAGGCCATTAATACGGCGAATAAATTCTGTATTATTAGGCTTAGGTTCCAAGCTACACCAAGGCGCATCTTTACGCACCGATTGCGCATATTTAGAAACAGCCAATTGAATGCTTGGGTCTTCCCAACACAGTGGCAAATGCACAATGCGCGAAGCCACTTCCATTTTTTCAATTGTTGGTAATTCAAGCTCAGCTTGTTGCAAAACATTGATGAGCGTGTCAACGGGTAATGTAAGGCTGTCGTAATGCACTTGCAATGAGCGAATACCTGGCGTTAAATCAATAACGCCTACAAGCGCTTTGCTTACTATTTTTTTCTGCAGCCATTGCATAAGCGCATGCACGCGAAAGCGCAAATGAATATCCAGCACCAATTCACCGTATTCCACCAGCAAGTTTTTATCACCGGCTTGGCGATAAACCACTTTTGTTTGATTTGCTGAGTCTAATGAGGCTAACAGCACAGGGCTGTTACCCGCATGGTTATTGGTCTGCAGGGCAGGTGTTTCAATGCTGTTTTGAGATAAATTTTGATTATTTAAACTAGCAATTGCTTTATTTTGCGCAAGTTCGAGCTCAACTGCGTCAAGTTGATTTATCTGTTTAAAACGGATTTTATCGCCCGCTTTTAATTGTCCCATTTTCCATAGCTCGGCTTTAACAATAACCGCAGGGCATACAAAACCACCCAAGCTTGGGCCATCTGGCCCCAATATAATGGGCATGTCACCTGTAAAATCAATAGAACCTATTGCATAGGCGTTATCGTGAATGTTGGAAGGATGTAAACCAGCCTCGCCACCGTCCGTGCGCGCCCAGTGCGGTTTGGGGCCAATCAAGCGAATGCCGGTGGTGCTTGAGTTGTAATGCACTTCATAGGAGTTGCTAAAAAAAACGTCAATGTCCGCTTGGGCAAAAAAATCTGGTGCGCCGTGCGGGCCATATAAAACCCCAATTTCCCAGTCGTGCGTGTAAGTGGGTTTTAAATTTTCTGGCATTATAATCGGATTGTACATTCCGACTTGAATAGCCAAATGCAAAACATCGCCCACTCGTAAACTTCTACCGCCATGACCGCCAAATTGGCCAAGGGTAAAGGTCGATTTGCTGCCTAAATAATCAGGCACGTCAAAACCACCTTGTACGGCCAAATACGCACGACAACCAGCATCTGTCATGGTGCCTATTTTTAAAATGCTACCCGCTTTAACATAATGCGATTGCCATATGGCAAGCGGCAAATTATCTAGTCTAGCCTCAATAGGCGCGCCAGTGATGCTGATAATCGCATCGGCATTGAATTTAAGCGTGCAACCAATCAGGGTGATTTCTAGACCTGCGACTCCTTCTAGATTATTAACCAACTGATTAGCCATGCGAAAAGCCAAATGATCCATTGGCCCAGATGGCGGCACGCCTACGTGCCAATAGCCAAGCCTTCCAGGATAATCTTGAATGGTCGTCATTACGCCACCATCCATGACATCTATCGTATTAGGTTTGTAATTAAAAGTGCTTAAATAACTAGTGGTTTGCGTGCCTGCGGGAAAAGCGCTATCGGCCAGCACTTGGCGTAAATAGTCTAAATTAGTTTCAATGCCGCTTAAGTTGGTTTCAGCAAGTGCCACTTGCATGGCCGTAACTGCGGCTGTGCGGTCATTAGCAAGAACTAGAACTTTAGCGAGTAATGGATCGTAAAATGGTGAAACTTCACTCCCACGTTTTACCCAGGTATCAATTCTGGCATTTTCAGAAAATATTGCTTCAGTTAATATACCGCTAGATGGCTGAAACTGCTTGTTAGCATCTTCTGCATATATTCTTACTTGAATTGCATGGCCTTGTGGAGCATGCTTATATGCACTTAAAAAGCCGTTATCGTTTGCAGCTGTGCGCACCATCCAATCAACCAAATCAATGCCTGTTACAAGCTCGGTTACGCCGTGTTCTACTTGCAAGCGCGTGTTTACCTCCAAAAAATAAAATTGCGCTGATGCATTGTCGTAAACAAATTCAACCGTGCCAGCAGAACGATAATTTAATGCGCTACCCAGTTTTATTGCCGTGTCCCTTAATGCTTCACGCGTTATTTGCGAAATATTTGGTGCTGGCGTTTCTTCAATTACTTTTTGGTTGCGCCGTTGCACAGAACAATCTCGCTCACCCAATGCAATCACATGGCCAGAACCATCGCCAAAAATTTGCACTTCAATATGCCTTGCCGCTTGCACATATTTTTCAAGATAAATGCCAGAATCTTTAAAATTATTTTTTGATAAGCGCGTAACTGACTCAAATGCGCCTGCTAAATCCGCCTCTTGCCAAATAAGCTGCATGCCAATACCGCCGCCGCCCGCTGTGCTTTTAAGCATCACTGGGTAGCCTATAATTTGCGCCTCTAATTTAGCCTCAACAACATCTTTTAGTAAGCCAGTACCAGGTAATAAAGGCACGTTATTTTGTTTAGCTAAATCACGCGCTGTATGTTTAAGGCCAAATTGGCGCATTTGCTGCGGGGTTGGGCCGATAAAAGCAATGCCTGCAGCCTCGCAACTTTGCGCAAAATCTGCATTTTCAGATAAAAAACCATAACCTGGATGAATGGCTTGTGCACCCTTATCAAGGGCTACTCGTAGGATTTTTTTGCTATTCAAGTAACTCTCAGCCGCGGGGGCGGGGCCTACACAAACGGCTTCATCGGCATCCATTACATGGCTAGCGCCTGCATCGGGTTCTGAATAAATGGCCACCGATTGAATGCCCATTTTTTTAAGCGTGCGAATAATACGACAGGCAATCTCGCCTCTATTCGCAATCAATACTTTTGTAAACATCACTGACCTTTTGCGCGAGTCGTCCCGCTAACATGACAAACGTTAGGCCGTCCTAACGTTAAGCTTTTAAAAAGAACTAATGCATATCCCACACTAAAAGGCGCACTGGGGTTGGGTTATAGCCGTTGCAGGGATTATTTAGTTGTGGGCAGTTTGAAATAAGCACAGTGACATCCATTTCTGCACGCATTTCTACATATTTGCCTGCACCAGAAATACCCTCGGCAAAGCTTAAAGCACCTTCAGATGTGACTGGTACGTTCATAAAAAAATTGATGTTGCCTGTGATGTCTCGTTTGCTCATGTGGCTTGCACATTTGCAAGTGTTTAGTGCATGCATAAACGAATCGCGGCAGCTATGCATGGTCCGCTTGGCAAGATCATAGCGCGTAGTATTACTTTCTGCCGAACACGCACCTCCTAGTGTATCGTGGCGCCCGCACGTATCTGCCACAATAGTTAACATCGGGTTTCCGTCAGATGAATATAAAACAGACCCTGTTGTTAAATAAAGTTGTTTTTGACGGGCTATGGTTTCTGTCGCGCTGTAACGCTCATCTTTATTGGCTAGGCAATAAAAAAGCGTATCTACCGCTTGATTACCTTCTAAATCTAGAATTCGAAAAATTTGGCCTTTTTTAACCGTTGCCATCCATGGGTCACCCGCATTACATATTTCATCCAATATGGCGTTATTTGGGTTCAACGCGCTCTCAACGATCATAAGTAATATCTTTCTGTATTAATAAAGCCGCGAGCGTTTTGTGCACAATTATTTCGGCAAATATCATCTTGCAAGACGTTACCAGCATGGTACGCAGACAAATTAACGGCACTCGGCTGGTAGCTGGTTTTAGGGTCTAGCGGGTGCGGCGCGGTTGTTAACACTACTAAAACATTCATATCAAAGCGAATATCTACACAACTCCCAACTTGGCTGTGATTAACCATAAAGCTTAAATTGCCTGCAGCATCAGGCACCACTTTGCTAAAAAAATTAACGCTGGCGGTTAAATCGCGCTTGCCCAGGCCATGTTTGGCTAATTCAATTAATAAGCCCTCTTTACCATTACGAAACATGTTATTACCATGAGTTTGGTAACTGCTTTCACCATACTGCGCCTTAATCATCGCTGCATCAGTTACACCGCAAATTGTGTCGTGCCAGCCAAGGCTATCTGCGGTGATAGATGCCATCACACGCCCCATATCGCTGTAACACACATTACCAGCTGTTAAAAAAGCTGTATGCTGTGCTTTTAATGTGTCAGATAAATTGTAGCGCTCTAGTTTATCCTCGAAGTTATAAAACAAGGCAGAGCAATTTGCACCGCCGCCTAAATCAGTTAACCGCAAAGCGCTACCACGACGCAGAAGGCCAGACCAATGATTGCCACCTGGAATGGATTCTTGCCAAAGGTTTTTTTCTAATTCTAAATTATTCATAATTTTTTTCTAATAATGCGATTGCGGATTGTGTATCTAATGCGCTGCCAAAAATACCACTTTCTACAGCTACCATTTGAATTGCGGCATTATGCAAATCCGCATGGGCAGAACCACATGCGTCACTAATTAGCACGCATTCATAGCCACGATCAACTGCTTCGCGCAAAGTAGAATGCACGCATACTTCGGTAGTAACCCCGCAAATATAAAGTTTTTTGATATCATAATTAGCTAAAATTTGCGCTAAATTAGTTTGGTTAAAAGCGCCGTAACCTGGCTTATCAACAACTGCTTCACCCAAATTTGGCTTTAATTCATCAATAATTGCATGCCCAAACTCATCACGAATAAGCAAACGTCCTAGCGGGCCTGTGCTTCCAATTTCTGCACCCGCGTTACGACTTCGGGCTAATTTAGCGGGTGAGCAATCACGCATATCTGGCCTATGGCCTTCCCGCGTGTGCACAATTAGTAACTCTTTTTTTCGAGCTGTATCAAGCAATCGCGCGATGTTAGGGATAGGTTTACGTAATGCCGTAATATCCATACCTGCATTGGACGCATAGCCGCCGGGGTCTAAAAAATCTCGCTGCATATCAATAATTATTAAAGCGCTTTTAGTCATTTTTATATTTTGACTGGTTTTATTTGGTTAAAGCTTTTACAAAACTATTATCCAAAGTATCTTTAATAGCGACAGGCGCTTTAATTTGTTTACTTTTCAACAAAATTTCATTAATGATTTCACCACTTACATAATAGGATTTTGTATCTTTACCAGGTTGAAAAGTGGCTGCCATTTCAGTGGCTGGAATATTGTAAACGCCAGATAGTTGCGCCAACACCTCTGGACCGGAAATACCAACTGCTTTACCAATAATCACAGAAGCTTCTTTTGGGTTACTTTTTATATAAGCCAAGCCTTCAAGATAGGCTTTAACCAAACCCGTGATATTTTTAGCATTCATTTTAATATATGCCTCATCAAACACCATTACATCTGCAATTAAACCTGGGGCTTGTTTAGATGTGTAAATGGTATGAAAATGTTTACCATTACCCATTGCCAAAATTTGTGACACGTTCGGTTCGTAAGTAACGCCGGCTGACACTGCTTTTGATGCCATTGCTGATAAAACAGCTTCTGGAGCCATATTGATGGGGCTAATATCTTTAACACTCATGCCATTTACTTTAAGCGCGTAAGAAATCAAAAAGTCCGATGGGGAGAGTGGTGAATAAGCTACTTTTTTACCTTTTAAATCAGTAATTTTATTAATGGCTTTATCAGCCAAGACGGCATCACCACCGTAAGAATAATCAATCGGCATCACTACTTTTAATTTTTGACCTAATGCAACACTGCCAATAAGCTGATCGTATGTCATTAGCGACCCATCAACAGCCTTACTTGTAACACTGCTTGGCAACATGGCAGGGTCTGAAAAAGTTTTTAAAGTAACATCAAGGCCTTGTTTTTTAAATAACCCCATGCCATCAGCTACGTAAAATGGTGAATAGCCTATCCAAGTAGTTAGTGATAACTTGACCGGCTCAGCAGCCAATGCGGCGAAAGAGGAAGTTGTTAAGCTTACAGCCAAAATCAGTTTTTTTAATTGCATGTTATTTCTCCATATCAAAAAAATGTAAAAGGTTAAAACTCAAAAGTAAAACTTAAATTAGAAGTACGAAAATCAACTTTCCGCTGCAACACGCGTCATACGATCTAATAATTCAAAATCAGTGTGCATACCCGCTGTTTCACGAATGCGCATTAAAATTTCTTTTTTTTGCTGTAAAAATGGGGGTGATAGTTTCATATCTTGATTGCGCTTATCGGGTAAATTAACTTTCACAATACTGTCAATTCGGCCAGGGCGCGGCGCCATAACCACAACGCGCTGGCCTAAATAAATGGCTTCTTCTACATCGTGCGTTACAAAAACAATGGTAGTTTTTTCAAGCTTTGAAACATGTAAAATAAGGTCGTGCATCACTTCGCGTGTTTGCGCGTCTAGTGCACCAAAAGGCTCATCCATCAATAAAATTTGCGGGCGCGACATTAAAGCCCGCGCAATCGCCACCCGCTGTTGCATGCCACCAGATAATTGGTTTGGATAATAGTCGCGCACATGTGTTAAGCCCATCAATGCTAACAATGCATCCGCGCGTCCAGAAGCAGCCTCAACATCTCCCGAGCTTAAATTATCTCGCCCAATTTTAAGACGGCGACAAAATTTAATATTACCTATCACACTAAGCCATGGGTATAAGCTGTATTGTTGAAAAACCATTGCACGATCAACACCGGGTTTATCAATCAGAGCACCGTCAATACTTATGCTGCCGGCTGTTAAGCTTTCTAAGCCGCTAATTGTGCGTAATAGTGTCGATTTACCGCAGCCAGAAGCGCCAACAAAAGTAATAAATTCATTATTGGCAATTTCTAACTGTATATCCTTAAAGGCAACAACGTTTGATGCTTTTGAAACGAAGGTTTTTTGCGCATTTGAAATATTAATTTTAGTGTTCATATTTACCCTAACTTATATAAAGCCAAGGAAAGCTTTTTCGATGAATAAAACGAAATAGCTGATCAATTGCTAAACCAATGAAACCAATTAAAATAATGCCTGCAAAAATTTTATCGGTTTGCATAAACCGCTGCGCTCTTAAAATTGAATAGCCTAAGCCAGAATTAGCCGCCACCAGCTCTGCAACAACCAGATAAGTCCAAGCCCAACCCATGGTCACTCGTAATGTATCTAACAATGCAGGTTCAGCTGATTGAATAATTACAAGCGAAACGATCTCATTTGAATTTGCGCCCATGGTTTGCGCGGCTTCAATTTGATTGTTAGGAACTCGGCGAATATCTTCAGCTACCATCAAAACCATTTGAAAAAATGTGCCAATAAAAATGATGGCTATTTTTGAGCTTTCTTCAATACCTACCCACAGCATCACTAAAGGAATAAACGCAACAGCAGGCATGTAGCGAACAAGGTCCATTAAAGGCTCAAACATTGCTTTTATGGGCTGGTAAGTGCCAATTAGCACACCTAGCGGAATTGCCAAAACAGCAGATAGTAAAAAGCCAACAAATACGCGGTAGGTACTTATCCAAATATCAGCCATCAGCGATTCATCACTAAACCAAATAAATGCTCTTTTAAGCACATCAAGCGGACTTGGCATGAATATTTTTTCAACCAAGTCGCTCATTGAAAGTAACCACCACGCTGCCAATGGCAAAAGTAAACCCAATAATGCAAGCAACAAGAAGTGTTTTCGGCTAATCTGTCCGCGAATGACCCAAAAGCCTTTTCGTACGGCTTTAAATGAAATATAAAGATTTTGAATTGAACGCAAGTTGGCACCTAAGAAAACAAAAAAACGAGAATGCGGCATTATTAATGCTGTCTCCCGGGCTTTTATCCCTCCGTGTAGCCGTTTGCAAGTAATAACACCTTGTGAGAAGGTACTTGTGGCCGATAACTCTTGGACCAGACACTTAACCAGATATTTCAAAACTGTTAAGCCGGAACCCTAGTTATCATTTTTATAAAATCATTTAAAACTACTTTGGAACAATTTTGATGTTGCAATAAATACTTTAGCAACAAGTATGCCAATCTGATTTTTTAGACGTATATTATATATAGATCAATAAGTTACTAAAATTTATATTCTATATTTCGCATTTTGAATCATTTTTTTAGCACTATTTAGGTGCATAACAATCTGATTTGCACCAAGAAATCATTAGCTAAGAAGCCTACTATCTGAATCTCCCTTGATATGGTAAATAACTAAAACATGGCATAGAGAAATAAGATTTGCGGTAAGTTGGTCAGGCGCACAAAGAATGTCCTTGATTACTACAACGAATTCAACCTGCTTAGAAATTGGTTATTGCGATCAACTTTTATTTTTAGACATCCTAAATTTTATTAACGCTGAACTTGAATAAGTTGCGGATTAAATGCCGTTTTTTTCGTATTTAATATCCAGTTTTTTAATTTTTTTTATATCATCAGCGATAACAGATTTGTTTAACAGGCCTGTTCCATCGGCGTAAGCGCTAATAACGACTATTGAATTAAGATGTGTGGTGGTCAACTAAATTGAGGCGCTTTATTAGACTTTTGTTAATATTTCAATTCATACTCTACTGGAGAAATGTTGCTCAATGTTGAATGCCGTCTTTTACAATTGTAAAACGGCTCAATATAATCGGCAATATCCAGCATAGCTTTCGTCTTCGTTTTATATTGTTTAATGTTGACCCTTTCAGATTTTAATTTTTTAATAATCGTTCTTTAACTGCGTTATCCAAGCAATGGCCGCGTCAGCTTATGCTGGCCGTGATGTTATTTGCGCACAACGATTGTTAAAATGCCTCGCTGGAATACTCTACACCTTGGTCGGAATGAAACACCACCGAGGGTGGTGGATTGAAATGCGCCACTTTAAGCTGTAATGCCCGCGTACCAACTCATTATTAGGCTGCTTTAAGATGCCCAGCTCTCCATGCGCCGCGAATATAAATCTAACACGTTGGCTAGATACAGCCAGCCTTTTTGCGTGCGAATTTAAATAATATCACCAGAAAAATGAGTAATCTGCGAGTTAGGGTTAAATTGCCGTTAAGTCTATTAGCCGCAATCA
>JAYTEL010000214.1:0-2807 GCA_043735225.1 Methylotenera sp.
GCGGGAACAGGATTTGAACCTGTGACCTTCGGGTTATGAGCCCGACGAGCTGCCAGACTGCTCCATCCCGCGTCCGATTCGGCATATGTGTCACCGAGAAATAAGACTATAGCAAGTTTTTGGTATATTTGTCAAACCAATTCGTACTTGCTGATAAAATTACTAAAAATTAACCCCGTTAAGAAAACTAATATGATGGGCTTTGATTATTAAGTTGTTGATTAAACTTGTATAAAAAAATAACTACTTGTTAATTGAGCCAAAAACTTTTTTAAGCAAGCTACTGGCTTGACCAAGCGGATCTTTACGAATTGCAGCTTCTTCTTGCGCCACCATGAAATACACGCCATCAAGCGCTTTTTTGGTCACGTATTGATTAATATTAGCGTCCTCTTTTTTAACCACGCCAAATTTACTGCCCATTTCAGCATAATTATTATAACTATCCGCTAATTGTACATTTGCGGTCGCTTTTGTCACAATTGGTAAAAACTTTTCACCCATTTGAGCAGAAGTGGTCTTTTTAAAGTATTGTGTGGCTGCGTCTTGCGGGCCAGTTAAAATGGCTTTTGCATCGGCCAAACTCATTTTTTTAATCGAATCAACGAGAAGGGTTTTGGCTTCTGGCACAGCTGCTTCGGCAGCGCGGTTCATTTTTAGCACTAACTCATCCGTTTGCTTACCCATACCCATAAATTTCATGCCTTTTTGAATCTTTTTTAAAGAATCGGGCAAGGGAATTTTAACCGCGCTATTGCCAAAAAAGCCATCGGCAGCGCCTAGGCTAGCAACCGCTTTGCTAACGCCTTGCGTAAGCGCTTCTTTCAGGCCACCGCTTGCTTCTGTATTGCTTAAGTTGCTAACGCTGCCCGAGTTACTAGCTGCGCTGGGCTCCGTATTACTGGTATTGACAGTTGATTTTACGGCATCTTTTAATGTCGATAAATCAAATGCGCTGGCTTGGGTCATAAAAGCGGCTAAAGCTGATACTACAATTAATTTCTTCATAATAAACCCTTAATATTAATAAATTTTTGTAAAGATGCTTTTCAGATTTATATTTTACGCTTGCTTGTGTTCTTTTTGCGTTTCATATCATTAATTTAAAGAGATTTTACATTCCAGATATTTTTTGCATATTCACCAATAGTGCGGTCGCTAGAAAACTTAGCCATGCGCGCCACATTTAAAATAGCGCGGCGTGACCACTCCTCTGGATTTTGATACAGCTTGCCCACTTCATCTTGGATGGCAATATAACTTGCATAATCAGCCAGCAATAAATAGTTGTCACCATTATTGAGCAGATTATCAACAATTGGTTGATAACGATTGTGCTCGTCTGGTGAGAAAAAGCCGCTGCCAATCATATCTAACACTTGTTTTAAGGCTGCATTGTTTTCGTAATAATCGCGCGGGTTATAGCCGCTTGCCTTAATTTGTGCCACTTGCTGTGTGGTTAAACCAAAAATAAAGATGTTTTCATCCCCTACTTCTTCTTTAATTTCTACATTGGCGCCGTCCAGCGTGCCAATTGTCAATGCGCCGTTTAAGGCCATTTTCATATTGCCCGTGCCACTGGCCTCGGTGCCAGCAGTAGATATCTGCTCTGACAAATCGCTGCCTGGGAAGAGAATTTCGGCTGAAGAAACATCATAATTGGGGTAAAACACTATTTTTAGTTGCTCGCCAATAGCAGGATCATGGTTCACCACATGCGCTACGTCGTTAATCAGACGAATTATTTGCTTAGCCATCCAATAGCCAGGCGCAGCTTTACCGCCAAAAATCACCGTGCGCGGGGTAAGATTTTGCTCCCCAGCGCGAATACGGTTGTATAGCGTAATCACATGCAGTACGTTCAAAAGCTGACGTTTATATTCATGAATGCGCTTAATTTGCACGTCAAACAAGCTATTAGGGTTAACCATGATGCCTGTATGCGATTGGATTTTTACCGCCAATCGTTGTTTATTGGCCAACTTAACCGCGCGAAAAGCCTTGCGAAAATCTTTGTCATCCGCCAATGGCGTGAGCTTTGCTAGCTTGGTTAAATCTTGCTGGAAGCCATCGCCAATCGCTTTGCCAATTAATGCGGTTAATAGCGGATTGGCCTGATTTAACCAGCGGCGCGGCGTAATGCCATTAGTGATGTTGGTCAGCTTATTAGGGTAAATTTTATGGAAATCAGCAAAAAGTGTGGTTTTTAACAATTCACTATGCAGCGCTGCCACACCATTTACCGTGTGAGAGCCAACAACCGCCAAATGCGCCATGCGTACGCGGCGACCATTTGTTTCATCTATAATCGATACGCGGCGCAGTAAATCAGCATCACCAGGGAAGTTAACGCTAACCCAGCTTAAAAACTGCCAATTAATTTCATAAATTATTTCTAAATGGCGCGGCAATAAAGCGCCAAATAGATCAACAGACCATGTTTCAAGCGCTTCTGGCATTAGCGTATGGTTAGTGTACGCGAAAATTTTATTAACCAAGCCCCACGCAAAATCCCAACCTAAACGGTGCACATCTACTAATTGATACATCATCTCGGCCACGCCAATTGCCGGGTGAGTGTCATTAAGTTGAATGGCAATTTTTTCTGGTAAAAGTGACCAATCCGCAGGCTTATGCATGGTGTGCGTACTTAAAAAGCGGCGCAAAATATCTTGAATAGAGGCTGAAACAAAAAAGTATTGCTGTTTAAGTCGTAATTCACGCCCCGATGCAGAAGAATCGTTCGGATACAGCACTTTTGAGATGGTCTCCGTGTCGACGCGCTCTTCTACGGCACGCTCATAATT
>JAYTEL010000215.1:0-2884 GCA_043735225.1 Methylotenera sp.
AAAGGCTATTTATCAAAAGGTGCTGACTCTGCTGAAATTATAAAAGCCATTCGCGTGATTGCTAATGGCAAACGGTATATATCAGCCGAGTTGGCAGAATTGATGACTGACCAACTAAGTCACCCAACCGACAAGCAGCTACATGAAGCCTTAAGTGAACGAGAATTTCAAGTATTTTTTAAGCTAGCTGGTGGCGTAACCCCCACCGATATTGGCGCTGCGCTTAACATCAGCACTAAAACAGTCAGCACTTATAGAATGCGTATTTTAGAAAAAATGAGCCTTAAAAATAATGCCGATTTAACCTATTATGCGATTAAAAACGGTTTGATCGTATAAATGCGTAAATTAAAAATATTTGTAGTTGCTTGTCAGCCAAATGCGACTTTTTTTAATGCTGACCGTACGTTACTGTATCAAACAACACTAACTTAAGTAAAAAAATACGTGAATATGCCAGCTTTTGAGAATAGTTCCATTGGTAAAACTAAGGCAAAGCCTATCAAAGTGGGCGGCGCCAAGCCAATGAAAATGTTGCTGGTAGAAGATTCAACCTTGTTGCGCGAGGTGCTATTTGAAACCATTAATAATTTAAAAAACTTATCAGTCGAGGGAATGGCCGCCACTCAATCCAAAGCAATTGCACTATTAAACGAAAAACAATTTGATATTTTATTATTGGATATTGAGCTGTCTGAAGGTAACGGTTTTGAAGTGATTAAACACACACAAAAACCGCATTATCCTTTTAACGCGCCTATTTTAATGATGTTAACCAATCATGCCAATCCGCATTATCGTAGCTTGGCTAAAGATTTAGGCGTGCATTATTTTTTTGATAAGTCAATGGATTTTGACTTGGCCATTCAGGCGATTGAGCTTGAAGCGGAACGTTTTAATAAAAAGCTTAATTAATATTTTTAGTAACAAAATTACATGAATAAGCATTATGTAAATAGCCGTTTATTAGCAAGGCTATTTGTTTTTGCATGGTTTTTTATTGGCGGGGTTATGCACTTTGCCAAGCCCAATTTGTTTGTGCGCATTGTGCCGCCGATTGTGCCATATGCGTTTGCCGCAGTTTTTATAAGTGGCGCTTTTGAGCTACTTGGCGCAATTGGCTTATGGATTAAGCAAACCAGAAACTTAGCAGGTTACGGCTTGATATTACTCACTATTGCGGTTACGCCTGCAAACGTTTACATGTTGCAACATGCCAATGTTTTTTCTGAAGTGCCGTATTGGGCATTAGTTGCTAGATTGCCCTTACAGTTATTGTTAATTTGGCTTATTTGGTGGTGCACGAGATCAGATTTGGCAATAAAAAAGGAGAACAATTAATGTTCACCTTTTTTTAAATTAAACCAATTATTTAGGCTTAATTTGTACCAGTAGTTGTGCCATTAATTGGGCCATCTTTTGTTAAATCTACACTACCATTCATGCTTTTTCCTGTGGTTGTGCCCATCGGTTTATTGTTCATTGAGCTTCTATAGCTCACGCCGCCATCACCAGGATTCATATCAGTATACATTTGTTCGTGATGCGCCATATATTCGTCATGTGACACCATGCCATCGTTATTGGTATCCATCATTTTCATTTCCATTTTCATTTGTTTTGAATTGTTACCCATGCGGTTATTTCTTTTCATGCTTTTATTGGTGCTACTTTTTTCAATACGTTTATCTTGATGTTTAATTTGCGGCGTGTCTGAAGTGCCTAATGCGCTGCCGTCATCCGTGTTTTCTGGTGTGGTTGCAGCAGAAACTGATAATGCACTGGTTAATAATGCTGTTAGAAATACGCTAGTAATAGTTTTAGTCATGATAAATCCTTTATAAAAATTGAGAGTAATAGTGAAATCTGTCAGTCCGACATCAACCACTGTATGGTTTTAGTAATATTACGTCTGTACGGTAACGAACCTACAATAAAATTAAATAGACTTAAATAAATAGGCTATAAGCTCGCTGGCGTACAGACGACAGTTTTATAAAAACGATAATAGAGTGTGTAATAAACATTTACATATTTAAAAAGAGAGAAGGTTTACCATGACAAAGATTAATCGAATTGTAGCGGGTGTGTTATTGAGCACCTTTTTATTAGGGTCAGCTGGGTGCGCAGGCATGTCATCGCGTGATAAAAGCACTGCCATTGGTGCTGGCGTAGGTGCAGTTGGCGGCGCAGTGTTAACAGGCGGCGGCGTGCTGGGTACGGTTGGCGGCGCCGCTGTTGGCGGCGTTATCGGCAACCAAATAGGTAAAGATAAAAAATAGTATTTAACCTAAATATAGCGATGCCAAAATAACGCACAAGCCCGATTTAAGCTTGTGCGTTATTTGTTATTTTGCTTTGATTACCATTAGTTTATGGCTGTAAAAGTTGTTAAATGCTCGCCCAACATTGGTATGGCCACATCGCACGTGGCGATGCAAAACTCTGCATTTACAATTCTGCATTTAAAATACTTGTGCAAACAAAACCCACCCGTAATCAAGTTGGAAGCTTGCCTTCATAAATACATTAAGCCTGGCGTTTATTAAGCAAATTGTTATTTTGCGGCTTAAATTTCGGCTTTGTTTGCGTCTTAGTTTGCTGACAAATATTGCCCTGCCAATAACAATTGTAGTTTAAGCATTTATAACGATATGACTGTTTAAATAGACTGGTTAAGCGATCAACAAAACGTCTGCGAATGCGAATTGCATAGCTTTTGCAAATAGGACAATTGCAAAATTCTTCCACTATGTTTAAGTCTTTCATTTCTGACTGATTTTTTGTATTAAATAAATCATAGTAATCTTGCGGTATTAACAATCTTTGTGCGCTACCGCACAGAGCAGTAATTTAATTTTTGTTTAATTTTGATAGAGTTAAT
>JAYTEL010000216.1:0-5739 GCA_043735225.1 Methylotenera sp.
TTTTTTACCACTACGCGCAATATTCGTCGCGCCGATATTGCCGCTACCCACGGTGCGCGGGTCTGGCAGGCCAAATAGCTTGCTAAAAATAATGCCAAACGAGATAGAGCCGATAAGATAGGCGGCAATAACCCACACCATCGGAATTAAAGTAACGGGAATAAAACCTAACTCATTCATTTAATCTCTCTTTGCCGTCATTCCCGCATTGGCGGGAATCCATTTTAAATAACGTAATTAACGATTGTAGTTTAATATTCACAATATTACTGGATTCCCGCCAACGCGGGGATGACGATGAAGGAATTAGCAATATGGACACAATATTTATTAGCGAACTGAAAGTAAAAACCAAACTAGGTGTACCCGCGTGGGAGCGAATGGTGGCGCAAACCATTATTTTGGATATTGAAATTGGCTTTGATTTAAGCAAAGCAGGCAAAAGTGATGCCATTGCCGACACGATTGATTATGGCGCAGTGGTGGCACGCATTCACGCCACATTGAAAGAGCATAGCTTTCAACTGGTAGAAGCGCTGGCTGAGCATGCATGCCAATTGATATTGAAAGAGTTTGGCGCGTTAAGTGTGAAAGTGAAAGTGGCTAAACCTGGGATATTGGCGGGGTTGAGGGCGCTGGGGGTTGATATTGAGCGATACAAAAAATGAATCAAAAAAGCTAAGTGAACTTAAGAAACAAATTGAATATTTCAATAATAGTTTAGCAAACTTAAAAGTTAAGCGTTTAGTTTGGCTTTCCATGAATGAAAAAGAGCTATTATCAAACCAGTTAATTCAAGACGGTGGTGATACATTTCTTATCATTAAAGACACATTGATGCTTGCATGCGTGATTGATATCGCTGGCCTTAGCAAAGATAATGACATAAGAGCATTGTCTATTGTAAACATAATGAAACTTATCAAAAGTCCAGCTATTAAAAATGAGTTACTTCATAATCTGAACCAATATAAACCATCTATTGAATGGGGCGGTGGTGTGGTCTCTCAAGCATATAAAGATTCCATTTATGAAGATGAAAAAGCAAAAATAATTGCTGTATTTAATAATAGCTATGACGATTTAATAACGCTTAATAAAGATAAAAAAATACAAGTTAAATTAAATTCATTTAATCAATTTCGAAACAAGATAGCTGCGCACACAGATATTTATGACAATAACGGTGTAATGAGAAGATTAAATACGGAATCTTTAAATTTAGTTTGGGATGATTTTGATGAAGCGATTGAATATCTTGAAAAAATGAATGGTTTATTACATATGGTTATTTTGAGCCAAAGTGTGTCGTGGGAGTTTTTCAATGACCATTCAATAGAATCAACCATTAAATTTTGGCAACCTTACCACAACCCTTACCCCGACCCCTCTGGATAAAACAAATAAGCATCTGACTAGGCTGACAAACTACGTCAGCCAATTCATTGCTAATCCCGCCTACGGATGTGATGCTTACGCAAATAGCTGGTTTTGACTTTCTTTTGACTTTAATTCCCCTGCTGCCGCGCCTGTGATGATTTAAAAAGTTGGGGGATTTTGAGCGAGGACTGCCTGAGCTCCGCGACAAGCCACGTTTTGTGTGGCATGTTAGGGCGAGTTCCGCAGCGCCCAACTTTTTGAAGCAGCGCAGGAAAAAAGCGGCTGGGGGTGTCTTTTTGTTTGGATACTTTATTTTGGACAAGCAAAATAAAGTATCTCGCCTAGAGGCGAAAAGGGACAGTTCAAGTATCCACCATTGCCCCTCTCTCCAACCCCTCTCCCGCCCGCGGGCGAGGGGCTAGCCGCGTGGGTGATGTACACTATGCAATTGCTTCAAGCGCTCGCGCGCCACATGCGTATAAATCTGTGTGGTCGAAATATCCGCATGACCCAACAACATTTGCACCACGCGCAAATCAGCACCATGATTAAGCAAATGCGTAGCAAAGGCATGACGCAACACGTGGGGCGACATGTGTTTGGTGATGCCTGCAACCAGAGCGTAGCGTTTGATTAAATACCAAAAGGCTTGCCGCGTCATGGCATCGGCACGCGCGGTAACAAACATGGCATCGCACAGGCGTTTTTGCAGAATCTCTGGCCGCGCTTGTTTTAAATATTTATCAATCCAATCCGCCGCTTCTTCGCCCAATGGCACTAGGCGGGTTTTGCTGCCTTTGCCCGTTACGCGCACCACGCCATCTTGCGTACTCACTTCGTTCACTTTCACCGTAACCAACTCCGAGACGCGCAAACCGCTTGCATACAGCAGCTCTAGCATGGCTCTATCGCGCAGGCCAATGGGCTGGTTAATATCGGGCGCACCCAGCAAATCTTCTACTTCTTGCTCATTTAAACTTTTGGGTAAACTGCGCGGTAATTTGGGCGATTCTATTTGCAGCGTTGGGTCGGTTTTAATTAAATTTTCCCGCAGCGCATAGCGGTAAAAGCGTCGCAAACTGGCGATTAAACGGCTGATACTGCGCGGTTTGCTTTGCGGAAATTTAACGGCGAGATATTGCTGAATGTCGGCTTGGTTTGCTTCAAGCAATTGACTTTTATTTATGCCTCTTTCTTTCAAACCAAGCCAACCATTAAACTGGCTTAAATCAGCGCGATAGCTGTCTAGCGTGTTTTTCGATAAACCATCTTCAAGCCACAGATGATCGATAAAAGTATCAAGTTGCCCAACATCAATATTGGTCTCAATTTGGGTCAAAAGCTTAGACCTTTCAAAAACTAAAGCCTTCGTGCTGAAGTAACCATTTTTTTACTTTTACACCATTCGGGTTGCCTTGCATAAATCCGCCAATGCCATTTTGCGCAACCACGCGATGACAGGGCACAATAATCGGCAAGTTATTAGCGCCGCAAGCATTGGCTACCGCGCGCGGGCCGCTGCCAATTTGTGTTGCAATTTTCGCATAAGTAAGCACTTGCCCTCGCGGAATCGCGCAAATTGCTTGCCATACGCGATGTTGAAACGGCGTGCCATGCTGATTGATTGGCAGTTTAAAATCGTGATTTACATTATTGAAGTAAGCGATGATTTGGTTGACAATGCTTTGAGCAGTTTTATTTTCAGCAGATTTTGCCATCTGTTTTTCAGTGAGCAATTCAATTGAAACTTGCTCATTAAAAATAAAAACACCTACTGCGCCAAAGGGCGCATCAATAATGGCATCGAACTGCGATGGAATGTTGATTGCTGTTTGCATAACGATTAATGTACTATAACTTAATCTTTGCTTGCAAGAACATGCAATAAAATACCTGCAACAAAAAAGCCCCAAACTGCTGGGGCTTTTAAAATACTGCTTTTTATAATTTTCTGTCGCTTATTCGGCTGCTGCTGGTGCCAATACTTCTTTTTCGCGTGCGAATAATTTTTCTTTAATACGTGCGGATTTACCTGAACGCTCGCGCAAGTAGTACAACTTAGCACGGCGCACATCACCACGGCGTTTTACTTCAATTGCTGCAATTGCAGGTGAATACGTTTGAAACGTACGTTCTACACCCTCGCCAGAAGAAATTTTACGCACAATGAATGATGAATTTAAGCCGCGGTTGCGAATGGCAATAACTACGCCTTCGTAAGCCTGCACACGTTTACGCGTACCTTCTACCACATTCACGCCAACCACAACGGTATCGCCTGGGGCGAAATTAGGAATATTTTTACCTAAACGCGCAATTTCTTCCTCTTCCAACATTTTAATAATATCTGCCATGTTTTTTTCCTTTATTTATCGCTTAGATTGACTATTACAGCTAACTTTTTTCAGCTAACCTTATATTTGATAACTTTGTTACAGCTATCTTTATTACAGCCAACTTTAGCGAGTTCCTTTTAATTGTAAAGATGCTTGTTCCTGCTCTTTTAAACCTTCTTGTAGCAGCCGTGCTTCTTCTTTCGTCAACGGCCTTGCAGCCAATAAATCCGGGCGTTTTGCCCTTGTTAGCAATAACGATTGTTTTAATCGCCATTCTCTAATTTTTGCATGGTTGCCAGATAATAAAACGTCTGGCACACATTTATTGTCATCAAATTCTAATCCTGTTAGCACTTCTGGCCGAGTATAGTGCGGGCAATCTAACAATCCATTCACAAACGAATCTTCAATTGCTGAGTCTGCATCGCCTAGCGCACCTGGCAATTGCCGCACAACTGCGTCTATTAGCGCCATGGCGGGCAACTCACCGCCACTTAACACATAATCGCCAATCGAGATTTCCTCGTCCACCAGCGCATCTAACAAACGTTCATCAACACCTTCGTAACGGCTTGCCAGCAAAATCAAACCTTTGGCTTTACTTAACTCCATTACTTTTTCGTGCGTCAATTTCGTGCCGCGTGGCGATAAGTGAATTACGCTTGCATTTGCATTCAACTTTTTCGCAACTTTAATCGCTTCTGCTAGCGGCTCCGCCAGCATGACCATGCCTGGCCCGCCGCCATATGGCCTATCATCTACCGTTTTGTGATTATCTGCGGTAAATTCACGCGGGTTAATCATATGTAAACTGTAAATCTTGCGCTGTAACGCTCTGCTGGTAATGCCATATTTGCTTATAGCGTCAAACATTTCAGGCAGCAAGCTAATGACATCAAACCGCATCATTGCACTTTCAAAATCTGCATGCTAAAAATCAGAGTCCCAGTCTACCAATATGGTTTTTTGCGCCATATTCACCGTTAAAATCACTTGTGCGGTGTAAGGAATCAATCGCTCAATGCTATCTTCACTTTTTGTTACGCTTTTTACAACCAGCACATCATTCGCGCCAGTTGCAAACACATCGGTGATAAGGCCAAAATCTACGTTTTGTTGATTTTTAACGCTTAATCCAATTAAATCAGACCAATAATATTCTTCATCTTTTAGCTTTGGCAATAATGCTCTAGGCACCGCTATTTGCTTGCCTTTGCAGGCAGCTGCCGCATCGCGATCATCAATGCTATGCAGCTTTACTACTAATACATCGTTATGCGTTTTGGCTTCTTTTACGGTTAACTCGCGCCAGTCGCTATCTTTGCCGATCCACCAGCTTTTGTAATCTAGCAAACCATCAAACTCTTCAGTATCGGGCACTATTTTTAGCCACCCAAAAACGCCATATGGGGCGACAACGCGCCCCATTATCACTAGCTCGGTCGCGCTGGCGCGATCCATCATGACTAAATATTTATTTGTTTCTGCTAAATTAGCGGTCAATTATTCAGCTGCTGGTGCTTCTGACGTAGCTTCTGCAACAACTTCAGCTGGTACTTCTTCTGCAGCAGATGCAGCGTCTGCGGCGGCTTTAGCAGCAGCGGCTTCTTCAGCAGCTTTTTCTGCATCAGCGGCAGCTTTCGCATCTGCTTCTGCTTTGGCAGCGTCGGCAGCAGCTTTAACTTTTGCAGCCTCTGCAGCGGCAATTGTTGCTTTTTTCGCGTCAGATTTAGCGGCATCTTTTGCTTTGGCAGCTATTGCGGCCTCAGGACCTTTAGCGTGTGTTTTTGCTAAACGCGCAACGGTATCTGACATTTGCGCGCCATTACCTGTCCAAAAAGTAATGCGTCCTGCATCGATACGTAAGCCTTCTGCACCAGCTTTGGCTGATGGGTTGTAAAAGCCCACGCGCTCAATAAATCGGCCATCGCGACGATTGCGCGAATCAGCCACTACAACGTTGTAAAATGGGTTCTTTTTAGAGCCACCACGTGATAAACGAATAACGACCATAATCTTGTTC
>JAYTEL010000217.1:0-15612 GCA_043735225.1 Methylotenera sp.
AAGCAAAGTTTGCATCTCGCCGCTTTCATACATAGCGCGCATAATGTCGCTACCACCAATAAATTCGCCTTTTACATAAAGTTGCGGAATCGTAGGCCAACTAGCGTATTGCTTAATACCTTCACGAATTTCTGCGTCTTGCAAAACATCTACAGACACGTATTTTGCGTTGCAAGCCTCTAAAATTTGCGTCGCCATATTGCTAAAACCACATTGCGGAAATTTTGGGTTGCCTTTCATGTACAGCACCACATCGTTGCTGGTGATTGTTTGTTTAATTGTTGCTTGTGCGTCCATTTTTAATATTCCTTTTCATTATCCATTTTGGTGAATTAACGCTTACGCCCAACCCACCCTACAAAATTCTATTGTTACAGTTCGCTCCATTGCGTTGGCGTATAGGTTTTCATGCCCAGCGCATGAATCTCAGCTTTCATGCGCTCGCCAAGGGCGGCGTAAACCAGCTGATGCTGTTGCACCATACGCTTGCCCTCAAACGCGGGGCTGACAATGGTTGCCTCAAAATGCGTGCCGTCATCACCGCGTACCTCAATAAAGTCGCAGTTTAAATGCGTTGTGATATAGCTTTCTAGCTGTTTGGCGCTTAACATTTAATTCTCAACCTAATCTTTAATCACGTTATTTAGCGTTTAAGCTAACAATTATCCACAAAATTAAACTTTTTTTGTTATAAATTACCTTGTAATTTTGTACACTGTTGGTTATAAATTACCCACGTAATTTATAACCTGATTTTAACATTTTTAGGCACGCATAAGCTAATGCCAGCAAAAATGCGCTGACTACACTTAAGCTAATCCACGGCGAAATGTCACCTTGGCCAAAAAAGCCATACCTAAAGCCATCAATCATATAAAAAAATGGATTAAAGTGAGAAATGGTTTGCCACAAGGGCGGCAGGCTGTTTATCGAGTAGAATACGCCCGATAAAAACGTAAGCGGCATAATCACAAAATTTTGAAACGCGGCCATTTGATCAAATTTATCAGCCCAAATGCCCGCAATAATACCAAAAGTGCCAAGTAGCGCACTGCCAAGCAAGCCAAAAGCCAGTATCCATGCGGGGTGCATAATCGGCAAATCGACAAACCAAATAGCGACGATGTATATGCTAAAACCGACTAACAACCCTCGTATGATAGCTGCAGCCAAAAATGCGCAAAAAAACTGCACATAACTAATCGGCGTCAACAGCACAAAAACAATGCTGCCCATGATTTTAGACTGCACCAAACTGGACGAACTATTGGCAAACGCGTTTTGCAACAGCGACATCATAATCAAGCCTGGAATCAGAAATGCTTTGTATTCCACGCCTTTGTACACTTCTACATGTCCTTCCAGCGCGTGCGAAAATATCAACAAATAGAGTAGCGCTGTCAGTATGGGCGAAGCAACGGTTTGAAAAGCCACGCGCCAAAAACGAAACAGCTCTTTTTTAAACAGCATGTAGGCGCCGCGCCACGAGCTAGCATCTATGCGGCTTGCAGGCACGTTCTTGTTAATATTTAAATCGTTCAATTGCTGCCCACAAGAGACATAAACACATCTTCTAAATCGGCTTCTATTAATTGCATATCTTGCACATTAATATTGGCTTTGCGCAGCTCACTTAATGCAAATTCTACTTGGCTTAACTCAGTCAAAGCCAAAGTGTAAACGCCGTTTTCGCCCGTTTTTAACATCGGCAATAATGCGGTCGGCAAGCTTGCATCGCCCAGTTGCAGGCGCAAATTTTTACCAGGTAATTTGCCGAGTAAATTGGCGGTGGTGTCAAGCGCTACAATGTTACCGTCTTTCATCATTGCCACCCGCTGGCACAGCGTTTCGGCTTCTTCTAAGTAATGCGTTGTTAAAATAATCGTATGGCCTTCGCGGTTAAGCTTTTTGATAAACGCCCATAGAATTTGCCGCAATTCTACATCCACGCCCGCTGTTGGCTCATCCAACACAATCACTGGCGGTTTATGCACTAAAGCTTGGGCAATTAGCGCGCGGCGTTTCATGCCGCCAGATAATTTACGCATATTGGTGTTGGTTTTATCGGCTAAACCTAGCTCTTCGATAATCTCATCTACCCACGCATCATTTTCGCGGCCACGGCCAAAATATCCCGCCTGAAAACGCAGCATTTCTCGCACATTAAAAAATGGATCAAACACCAGCTCTTGCGGCACCACACCGAGTGCCATGCGCGCAGCTTGGTAATTGGTAACCGTATCATGCCCCATAATGGCAATATTGCCTTGCGTGGGCTTAAGTAAGCCTGCCATCAAGTTAATAAGCGTAGATTTACCCGCACCATTTGGGCCAAGCAAGCCAAAAAATTCACCTTGTTGAATGTGCAAATCAAACCCATTAAGCGCATGCAAATCGCCAAATTGCTTGTGAATATTGTTAATTTGTATGGCTGGAACAGTCAAGTTGACTCAGTTTTTAAAAAAATAGTTTTGCATGGTGGTTAAAAAAACAAACCCCAACAAATATGGTGGGGTTTGTTTACTGCTAATACAAGTTTTTGTGCCTGTTTTACGCTAAAAATCAATAGGCTTTAGGTGAAAACTTAATCAACTAATCATTTCTTCAACGCCGTACAGTGCGGCCAAACTACTTAAATTAGCTGGCAAATTAATAAATTGTAAGGTTTTGTTTTCAATTTGCGCGCGGCGTTTCCACTCTAAAATTAAGCTCAAAGCCGTTGTATCAATATCGGCAGCTTGTGCAAAATCAATAATGGTGTCGTTTGAAATAACAAAGTCTTGACTGGTCGTTAAAATTGCCTTGGCAGAACCTACTACTACATCACCGGTTAACTGCCAGCGGTTATTAATTAATGTGATTTGTGACATGGTTTTAAAGCTTAGCTGGCTTTAACGCCAGCTGCTTTATTTTTATCGGCAAGTTTTTTAATCAAACTATCAATTCCATTTTGGCGGATTTCTTGTGCAAATTGGCCACGATAATTAGTAACCAAACTGACGCCTTCAATCACAATATCATAGACTTTCCAAGTGGCGTCTGCTTGTTTTTCTAGTGAATAATTAACGGCGATAGGCTGGCCACCAGGTTGTAAAATAGAGGTTTTAACAGATGCATTGATAGCGCCATCTGCCATGCGTAGTGGTGCGTATTCAATGGTTTGATTTTTGTATTTTGAAAGCGCAGTTGCATAGGTGCGTAACAACAGCGATTTAAATTCAGATTGAAAGCCATTTTTTTGCTCTGGCGAGGCTTTTGACCAATTTTTACCTAATACCAGACGCGATACTTTATCGAAATTAAAGTTAGGTAAGATTTTTTCTTGGGCCAGTGCAACCAGTTTTTCTTGATTGCCCGATTGAAGATCTTTGTCAGCTTTTACAATTGCCAGCACGCCTTCTGCGGTGCGTTTTACCAACTCATCTGGCGCTTCAGCCGCAAAACTAGTTGCGCTAAAACATAATAAACTTAAACCAAGCAATAAACTTTTTAACATTTTCAATCCCTTTTTCTACTAATTACGGCGCAACTGGCTGCAAAGCATTCGTTTTATCTTTATTTAATAAAGTTGCATCTGTTGCATTTACTGTCGGATCAACTATTGCATTTTCTGACGAATTTGCACCTAACGCATCATTAGCTGCATTGGTTGAACCCGAAGTATCTGACGTTTTAGGCGTTTCTGATGCTTTATTATACAAAAATTGGCTAATCATTTTTTCTAACACAACCGCATCTTGCGTTTTTATAATTTTATCACCGTTTTGCAATTTAGCATCGTCGCCGCCCGCTTCCAAGCCAATATACTGCTCGCCCAACAGGCCTGCGGTAAAAATACTGGCAAACGTATCTTTAGGAAAAGCATAACGTTGATCTACGCTAAGACTAACCACTGCTTCAAAATTGGTAGCATCAAATTTAATATCGCTCACCCGCCCAACTACTACGCCCGCGCTTTTAACGGGCGCGCGCGGTTTTAGTCCGCCAATATTTTCAAAGTTGGCAGTCACCGTGTAGGTTGCGCCAATATTGCTGGTGGTTAAGTTGCCCACCTTCATGGCCAAGCCCAGCAAAGCTGCCACGCCTAGCGCCACAAAAATGCCTACCCACAAATCGATTGTCGATCTTTCCATCTTTTTCCCCTGTAGGAATTAATCTCTTGAGATTAATTTAAATGTTAAGTTAAATCTCTTGAGATTAATTTAAATGTTTAGTTAAATCTCTTGAGATTAATTTAATAAAAAAGTCTAATCTAAAACCTTATATGTTAATCATAAACGAGGTTAATATAAAATCTAAACCTAGTATCACGAGTGATGATGTGACCACAGTGCGCGTAGTGGCGCGGCTAACACCCTCGGCAGTTGGCGGCGCATCGTAGCCTTCAAATATCGCAATAATTGTGCAGGCCACACCAAACACCACGCTTTTAAACATGCCATTTAAAATATCATGTTGCCAATCGACACTAGCCTGCATTTGTGACCAAAATGCGCCTGCGTCCACACCAATTAACGGCACAGCCACCAAATAGCCGCCTAGTACACCCACCATACAAAATAAAGCGGCCAAAATTGGCATGGCAATCACACCTGCCCAAAAGCGCGGCGCCAGCACACGCGCAATTGGGCTTACCGCCATCATTTCCATTGCAGATAATTGTTCAGTCGCTTTCATTAGGCCAATTTCTGCGGTAATGGCGGTGCCAGCGCGACCCGCAAACAATAAAGCCGTAATCACTGGGCCAAGCTCGCGCACCAGCGCTAGCGCCACCAGCACACCAATGGCTTCAGATGAGCCATACGTTTGCAAGGTGTTATAGCCTTGCAAGCCAAGCACCATGCCAACAAAAAAAGCCGAAACCAAAATGATAATGAGCGACATGACGCCCGTAAAATATACCTCACGCACCACTAAACGCGGACGGCGTAAGCATTCGCCAGATGAAACCAAAATTAAACCTAATAAGCGCGCGCCAGCGCCCATGCGCCAAATGCGCTCGGTAAAGCGGCTGCCAATATTGCGCAGTGTGCGAATTGCGCTAGTTAATAATTTAGAACGAATCATGCTTATTGCTGCCTTGTGTTTTCAAAAGCGCTCGCATCAAAGCCCAATAATTCAGCTTTATAATCCGTCGCAGCATAATGAAAAGGCACTGGCCCATCTTTTTCGCCATGCACAAATTGGTGCACAAATGGTAAATTAGAGTTACGCAAATCGTCAGGCGTGCCTTCAGCCGCCACGGTGCCGCCCGCTACAAAATACACATAATCGGCAATGGTAAATGTTTCTTTTACGTCGTGCGAAACAATAATTGAGGTTGCGCCAAGTGCGTCGTTAAGCGTGCGTATTAAATCGCAAATCACGCCCATGGAGATTGGGTCTAGGCCAGCAAAAGGCTCGTCGTACATAATAATATCCGGGTCTAGCGCAATGGCGCGCGCTAACGATACGCGCCGGCCCATGCCGCCAGAAAGCTCAGTTGGCTTTAATTGATGCGCGCCGCGCAGGCCCACTGCATTAAGCTTCATCAGCACCAAATCGTGAATCATACTTTCGGGCAAATCGGTATGCTCACGCATGGGGAAAGCCACGTTTTCGTACACCGATAAATCGGTAAACAGCGCGCCTTGCTGAAATAACATGCCCATTTTGCGACGTAATTGATAAATGCCATCGCGGGTTTGTGTGTGCACTACTTGACCTTCAACTCGCACTTGGCCTTTGTTTGGTTTTAATTGCCCGCCAATTAAGCGTAAAAGCGTCGTTTTGCCCGAGCCGCTGCCACCCATAATAGCCACCACTTTGCCACGCGGAAACACCATATTGATGCCCTGATGCAACATGCGGCCTTTGTAGCCAAACGAGAGATTATCAATTTCTACAATATTTTGTGGGGCGGTGTTTTGAGTCATTCGATTTTGAATAATTGTGTACTGCGTTTTAATTTTGAATCATTTTAAATCAAATTGTGTAACAAGCAATAGACAAATGTCGTAAAGCCAAAAACAAAAAGCCCGCACTAGGCGGACTTTAAATAAATTTTAAAATTCTAAAATGCCATACAAACCGTATAAGTTTTAGCATCATCATATGCTGTGGCCGCAGTTGAGCCTATAGCAGCACCTGCTGGCTGTTCAAGCGCTTGCATAGAACCGTCTGCAGAAGTGCCATTATCCATAGTGGTGTCAAGTTGCTTCGCAAATTTACCAATAATGCCTTTTGAGCATATGTAGTATTGGCCTTTTAAAGTGGTTATTGGTGAGACGCCACTTACACCGATACGCCCACCTTCAGAGTTAGTTGGATAGAAACCCGCATCAGCCATGGAGGTTGAACCTGCCGCTAAACCAGCTTTTCTTACATGCAACCAAAATAAAGCAGATTCATCAGAAGCAGCCACACTATCCCAAGCACCCTCAATTACGCCGTCACCATCACCTTTTTCAGCTGAACCTGCACCTACGTGTGCTACCGCCCCAGCATCGTCACCTGGCAAAGCGCGAAACTTATCTTGATAGGCATAAACATACACTGGCGTATTTCTAAAGTCAGTTGCCATATTTTTTACTTTGGCACTATTAATCAGCTCTTGCCCGCGAAGCACGCCGCCTAGCAACAAGCCAATAATCACCAGCACAATCGCTAGTTCAATCAGCGTGAAACCTGCTTGTTTATTCATTATTTGGTATCCTTTAGCTATTATTTTAGTGCGGCTTTTAATAAAGCCTTAATTAATTAATTAATTTGTTGCAATTATCATGCCAAATAAATTGGGCTTGATGTTACAAGGTTTTGCGCTAGATTTTACTTGACCAATAATGCCGAAATAACGGCAAAAGTGATGAAATTTCAACGTTATTGGCAAAATCTTGACACTGCTGCTAACACTCTGTCACAACTGGCTTTTTTAGATTATGCTATTAATTATTCTACGCAATCAACCAGCACCCGAGCAAATAAAAGCAAATTTAAAACCGCCAAAATTATGTTAACTACTTTACTAAACTCAAAATTTACGCAAAATAAACTCAGTCAATTGCTTGCAGATAATTCTCAGCGCATGTTGGCTTTAATGCTGTTAAGTTTGCATGCTCTTTTAATTTGGGGACAGCAAGATACTTACCTACGACAATCATTTTTCTTGTGTACATATGGCTTATTTTTGCTATGGCAACCTGTTTGGCGAGGTGTCGAAAAGCTCTCTATATCTGCGCTTGCTATATTTATTGCTATTGGTTTAATTGGGTTTTTCAATTTTAGCTGGTGGCTAACCGCGCTGTGGCTAGCTGTTTTATTTGGTTTGCTGGGCGGTCGCGTATTTTCAGATGAATCTAAAGCCACGCGTTTGGTGCATATTTTGGCCGCCAGCTACTTGCTATCCATGTTGCTATTGTGGGTTGTGCCCAAGCTGCTAGGCGCTTCTAACGATTTAGAAGCAGCAAAGTTTGTGATTACATACTTAACGCCCATTTTACCAGCCGCGATTTTATTGATTAATAATGAGGCCACTAAAAGCGGGCAATTGCCTGTTTTAGACTTTTTTTACACCTTATTATTAATGCTGGTTGCGCTTATTTTGGTGTTGGCCAGTTACGCCATTGGCACGCTGCAATCGGTTAATTATATTCAGGTCATGTTTATTGCAATATTTGGCTTGGCCATTGTACTGGCGGGTTTTAGCTTGCTGTGGCAGCCCAGCACGCGCTTTTCTGGCATTGAGCTACTTATGTCGCGCTATTTGTTAAGTATTGGTATGCCGTTTGAAAAATGGGTTAAAAATATTGCCACTTTAGGCGATATTGAATCAACACCAAACGGTTTTATGCAAGCGGCCATGTTAGAGATGAAAGCTTTGCCGTGGGTAACAGGCGTTAATTGGCTGGCCGATGAAACGCAAGGCAAATTAGGCGAAACGTCGCAGCACACCACACACTTTAATTATAAAGATTTTCACATGAGTTTACACACGCGCTGGCAAATTTCACCCGCGTTGTATGTGCATGTAAAATTGCTCATGCAAATTATGGGTGAATTTTATGAGGCAAAACGCCGCGAAGAAACCTTGCGCCAAAACGCTTATATGCAGGCGTTTTACGAAACGGGTAGCCGCTTAACGCATGATATTAAAAATATTTTGCAATCGGTTGGCACATTAGTTTCTGCCGCCGAGCAAACTGAGCATAAAGACGAGCAAGCCTTATTGCAGCTGATTCGCAAGCAATTGCCCGTGTTAAACACACGCATTGCCGCCACGCTAGATAAACTAAAAGCGCCTGGCGAAGAAAAAAAACGGCTAGAGAAAATGTCGGCCTGGTGGAAAAACTTACAGTTGCGCCATCATCACGACAAAATTGAGTTTTTGGCAGAAAAACTGCCAAACTATGAAATAAATGCCGAGGTGTTAGATAGCGTTCTGGATAATTTACTAAATAATGCGCTAGAAAAAACCAAGTATCAACCTAGCACCACTATTAAAGTAGAAATGCTAGAAGATGCAGAAAACGGCTTTTATATTGAGGTAATCGATACTGGCAAAGCGATGGATTTTGGCGTTGCTAACGATTTATTTAAGAAGCATATTGCCTCGCACAATGGCCTGGGTGTTGGTTTGTATCACGCTGGCCAAGATTGTAAGCAAGCAGGCTATGCACTAAATTTAGCCAGCAATGTGAATGGTGCGGTGAGTTTTAAAGTGGGGCTTAACGTCGTTTAAAATAGAGATTGATTGCAAAAAAGGTGGCAATAGCCACCTTTTTTATTAACTTGATTGTCTGGCTAAATAATGCATAAAAATTAACGCAAACCTTGCATATAATCGGCCACCGCTTGCATCTCTGCATCGGTCATTTTGGCAGCAATAGTCATCATCATGGGCGCATTAGCGCGCTCGCCCGTGCGTAATGTGCGCAATTGTTGTAAATTGTAATCAGCATGTTGGCCAGCCATCCGCGGATATTGTTTAGGAATGCCAGCACCATTGGCACCGTGACAAGCTGCGCATGCTGGTACGCCCGTTGCAGCGATGCCGCCGCGGTAAATTTTTTCACCCAACGAACCCGCGCCATTACTTTTTGCTTTGCCTAAAGCTTGTTTTTGACCTGCGAAATAGGCCGCTAAATCTTTCATCTCAGCAGCTGATAAAGCACCTGCAATACCGCTCATTACCGCATTGGCGCGTTTGCCTTCTTTAAAATTGGTCAATTGTTTTAATAAATATTCAGGATGTTGGCCTGCCAATTTTGGATTTAAACTTATCACGCTATTACCATCACCGCCGTGACAAGCTGAACAAACTGCTTGTACGGTTTTTTCTGCAGCGCTTTTTTCTGGCACTATCTTGTTTGCGGCTAGCTCTACAGGCAGCTGTTTTGCAACGGTTTCAGCCGCATATGTTGGCAGCGCAACTAGTGTTAACGTGAATAAAATAGCACAAGCACTTTTTAATACAATTTGCATCACAACTCCAAAAATACTAAACAATTTACAACAATTAAAAAAATTAAAAATTAATGAAATAATTAAAAATATAAGCAATTCAACTAATTAAGCGCGCATTTTATCAAACTTGAGCAGTTCGTGATAGCATTTGCGCCTTAGACAAATTGCAAATCGCCAACTCATGCCTTTATTTCAAAACGCCACTTTTTTTATTTCTGCCCATCATCTGCGCGATTTACCGCCAGCCTCGGGCATTGAAGTTGCTTTTGCTGGCCGCTCAAACGCGGGTAAATCAAGCGCTTTAAATACATTAGCCAATCATAATCGCTTGGCTTATGTCAGCAAACAGCCAGGCCGCACGCAATTGATTAACTTTTTTACGCTAGGCAACGACAGGCATTTAGTCGATTTACCTGGCTATGGTTACGCCAAAGTACCAGAAGCCATGCGCGCGCATTGGCAAAGCGTGTTGGCGCGCTATTTAAGCGAACGTGCCAGTCTTGGCGGCCTTGTTTTAGTGATGGATAGCCGCCATCCACTGCAACCACTAGACCGCCAAATGTTGGATTGGTTTTGCCCCAGCGGCAAACCTGTGCACGTTTTATTAACAAAGTCAGATAAATTATCGCGCGGCGAAGCGGGTTTAACGCTTGCCAAAACGCGTAAAGAGTTGCTAGCAGTTTGGGGCGAAAATGTAAGTGTGCAATTGTTTAGCAGCTCGAAAAAGCTTGGTGTGGAAGAAGCTGAGAAGGTTATTGGGGCTTGGTTATTTAGCAAAGAAGCTGAAACTTAACAAATCGTCATACCAGCGCAGGCTGGTATCCAGTCAGCCAACAATTTATCGACTGATTTTTAATCACAACGATGAGCATGCTGTTTGCCATTATTCCCACCTGCGCGCTGGTGACAGAAATTTTAATTGCTAAGCGTAAAAAAAGTAAGCAAGCGATGCAAGCGCATGGCGCTTAAATGCGGGTAAAAACCATATCCCAAACATCGTGACCTAATTTTATTCCTCGGTTTTCAAACTTAGTCAGCGGCCGGTAACTTGGTTTTTCTGCGTAGCCATTATTTTCTTTAGTAGCGGTATTTTGCAACTGCGGCTCTGTTGTTAATATCTCCAAAACCCACTCTGCGTATTCTTGCCAATCGGTCGCTACATGCAAATAACTGCCAATTTTAAGCTTGCTACATAGCAGTTTTACAAACTCGGCTTGAATCAATCTGCGCTTATGATGGCGCTTTTTATGCCACGGATCGGGGAAGAAGATATGCACGCCGTCCAAGCTGGCATCGGCAATCATATTTTCCAAAACTTCCACCACATCGTGCTGAATAATGCGAATGTTAGTGAGGGCTTGCTCTTCTATTAATTTAAGCAGCGCGCCTACGCCGGGCGCATGCACCTCGGCCGCTAAAAAATCACAGTCGGGCAGCGTTTGCGCAATTTTGGCGGTGGTTTCGCCCATGCCAAAGCCAATTTCTAGTATTTTTTTACGGGGTTTACTTAACGCGTGTTGAACTGACAATTCGCTTCGGTCAAAAAGCGTGTTTAGATCGATGCTCTGCAAGCCATATTCCACGCCATACTTGGGCCACTGCGTTTCTAACGCGCGCTCTTGGCCTTTGGTAACGCGGCCTTGGCGCAAAACAAAACTGCGAATACGACGCGCTTTTAAATCTTCTTTATTTTCAATTGCACTCATGGCGCGCATTATACTGTAGGAGCGGCATCCTCGTTGCGATTTGCAGTCTTGCTTCGCGACAAGAGCGTCGCGCCTACATCTACATGGCTTAGTTTAAAGCGTGTGCGATTTATCGCCGCTTATAAAACCGATCAAATCTTCATCAAAATTTTTGCTAAACGCAATCACCTTAAACAAATCGCCCATTTCGGCTGGGGATAATAATTTTTGCGCAGCAGCGGCAAGTTTTATATAGTCGGAATGTTGCGCAGAAAACTGTTGCAGAATATCTAAAATGCCGCAGTTAATCAAAAACTGTGTTTGTGAGGCATAGCCTGCAAGCCTTATTCCATACGGCTCGCAAGGCATAGCATTTACACTTGCAATTTGCGCTATTTGGTTAAAATTAACGTGTGCGGTAATGTCTTGTAAGCCTATATTAATCAACGGGTTGGTGTGCGCATAATGCTGATAATGGCACATGAGCGTACCAAGGTTACGCTGCGGATGATAATATTCTGATGCGCCAAATCCATAATCAATCATCAAAATGAGGCCTTGTTTTAGGCTGTCTGCTAAGCTGTTAATCAAACCAGCCGCCGCTGGGCACACCTCAGTTAAATAGCCACTTTGCACATTTATAGCTAAATTATCAGCTAAATTTACATTACTTAAGGGCTTATTTTGCCATTCAAAATCGTCGGTATCTGCATTAAAAGCTAAACCACGTTCCAGCCACGCCTCATCATGTTTGACCACCAAATGTACTGGTAATGCATCTAACACTTCGTTGCCAAATATTAATCCAATAAAATCGATTGGTAATTTTTCTAACCAAACAATGCGCGATAATAAATAGGCTGGCAATTTTTTTTGCAAGGTTTCGGCTTGTATTTGGCGTAAGTGTTCACTTACTTCTAGTATAAAATATTGATTTGGCAGTTGATTTAAAACTTGCAATTGCAATAACAAATCTGCGGCTAATTTACCTGTACCAGCACCCAGCTCTAAAATATCGCCTTGCGTGGCAACCAGTATTTGCGCGGCTTGATTCGCCAATGTTTGCGCAAAAAGTGGTGAGATTTCGGGTGCGGTTACAAAATCGCCTGCTATACCGAACTTTTGCGCCCCGCCGCTGTAATAACCTAAGCGCGGCGTATACAGCGCCATGTGCATAAATTCCGCAAAGCTAATCCAGCCACCTTGTTGGGCAATTGATTGGCTAATAAGCGCACAGAGCTGCTGGCTGTGCGCTTGCGATTGTGGGCTTGGAATAGGTAGAGATGCCATTCCCCATTATAATGTGGCAATTGAAAATGAGAATAAAACGTGACCAATAATTTGCATAATAAGGCGATAAATAATTTGGCACTAAATAACAAAGTTGTATTAATTACGGGCGGCGCAAAACGCGTGGGCGCGGCTATTTGTCGTGAGCTGCACGCACACGGTGCACAGTTGATGATTCACTATAATAAATCGCACATTGAGGCGCGCGCGCTACAAGCCGAGCTTAATTTGCAACGTGCGAATAGCGTGGCAATCATTCAAGGTGATTTACTCAATATGGCAGTATTGCCGAGCTTAGTGCATGAAACGGTGAATCAATTTGGTCATTTAGACGTGCTAATTAACAATGCCAGCAGCTATTATTCAACAGAAATTGGCAAAATTACCGAGGATAACTGGCACGATTTAATGGGCAGCAACTTAAAAGCGCCTATGTTTTTAGCACAAGCGGCAGCGGCGGAGTTACGTAAAAACCACGGCTGTATTGTGAACATTACTGACATGCATATTGAACGCCCGAAAAAAGGCTATGTGGTGTATAGCGTGGCAAAAGCGGGTTTGGTGACGCTGACAAAATCGCTGGCGCACGAGCTTTCGCCTGAAGTGCGTGTAAATGCAGTAGCCCCAGGCCCCGTACAATGGCCAGAAAATAACCCGCAATTTGATGAGGTTTACCGGCAACGCGTTATCTCGCAAACCCTACTAAAACGCGTGGGCGAAGCGGCCGATATTGCCAAAGCGGTGAAATTTTTAATCGCCGATGCGCCGTTTATTACAGGGCATGTGCTGGCGGTGGATGGCGGGCGCAGTTTGAACCTGTAAGAAAATTTACTTGCTATACAAATGTTGTTGAAAGACCACGAACATTCTTCGTATTGCTTGCGGATTACCTAACAACAAGGTTGCATCGGTCACTGACTGATATTTTAACTCAAACAACCCTTTAAGTTTCTCTTGGTTCAGCTCATCCACGCCTTGTTTTATATATTGCGCTAAAACAAAAGTTAAAAACATTTCTTCTTTTTAATTATGTTTATCTTTAAAAGATTGATGAATTTTAATTTGTGCAGCGCTTGCACGTTCTGTGCGATTAAGCGGTGTGAGTGAATAGGCCACGTTGGCCAGCACATCATAAATATCGCTATCCTCAGCACCAATCATTTTTTGCATTTCTGCCAACTGTGCTCTGCCAAAACCCTTTTCAGCCAAGCCTTCTAGCAATTTTTTCGTGTTTCTGGGTTGCTCCAAATCTCACGTAACTCATCTTCATTCTTAAAAAACTCTGGTACCTTTAAAAACTTAACAAAAGGCCAAAAAGCGCTTCCATAAACTGTGCAGGTGAAGTTGGCCTGCCATCAGCGCTCCAAATGTAGTCGCCATCATGTGTTGTATGGTGCGCTCTTTGCCATCGCGCAGCTTAACTTTGATTTTTTTCTTGGTCTCGTATTTGGCTTCATTTTGCTTCATCTCCCTTGGCTCACGCAGTGTTTTATCAGCATCCCCACGCACGATACCTTTTACTGGCTCAATCGGTTCGCCATCCCACTCTGGTTCACTAAAATGGTGGTGGGCTTTTACAAAATCAACCATCGTAAAGTAATCTTTGCCATCATATAACCGTGTGCCACGACCAATAATCTGCTTAAACTCAATCATGCTGTTCACAGGCCGCATCAGCACATATTGCGCACATTGCGCGCATCTACGCCGGTAGAAAGCTTTTGCGAGGTGGTGAGATGCGAGGTGGTGAGATGCGAGGTGGTGAGATGCGAGGTGGTGAGATGTGAGGTGGTGAGATGCGAGGCGGTGAGATGCGAAGTGGTGAGATTCGAGGTGGTGAGATTCGAGGTGGTGAGATGCGAGGTGGTGAGATGTGAAGTGGTAAGAATAATTGGGATACTTTTTTCGTCATCTTGAAAATCGCGCAAAGATTGCTCACCGCGCTCGCCATCTGCCGCCGTTACGCGTACACAATAGTTTGGGTTTTTACTAGAGCCTTTATTAAACAGGTAAAGTTGGTTGATTAAATCACGCGCGGCTAAGGCGTGATCTTGCGTGGCGCAAAATACCAGCGTTTTTTCACGCTGATCAATTTGCTGCATCATCAGCTTGACGCGATATTCCTCGCGCTGATTTATTTCAAAAATGCGGTTAAAATCTGCTTCAAGGTAACGCTTACCTTCTTCAATATCGCCCTCCACCAAATAATCATCAGCGGTATAAACATATTCATCTAAATCGGCTTCGTTCATCAGCGCTACTCTTCTAGCGTAATTTGCGTGAGCAGCGCAAATAATGGGTGATTAATATAAAAATTCTTGCGGCCTATTTTTCGTTTTTCTACAAAGCCATTGGCGGCCAAAGTATCTAAATGCTTAGCTGCAGTAATGCGCGAAACGCCTAAATCTTTTTCTAAAAGCTCAATTTTTGTATATGGGTAGCGAAACAAATTATTCAGCAACTCTTGGCTATAAATTTTAGGTAACTCATTGCGCAAGCGGTGCTTGGTGCTTTGCATTAAATCGCGCAGGGTTTTTACCAGCTTAACTTCGCTCTTGGCGGTCATTGCCACGCCTTTTACCATATACACACACCAATCTACCCAATCGCCTGCTTCTCGGGTCGATTGCAACAATTGGTAATATTGGTTTTTGGTAGATGTGATATAGCGGCTTAAATACAGCACAGGCAATTCCAACAAACCTTCGCGCTGTAGCATGAGCAAATTCAATATACGCCCTGTGCGCCCGTTACCATCATAAAACGGGTGAATGCTCTCAAACTGGTGGTGGGCAATCACCATGCGTAATATTGGGTCTAGCTCATTCCCCGCATGAATAAAATCTACCAACTCTGTCATTAGCTTTTCAATCACCACTGCATCTTGTGGCGGCTCGTACACAACCGCGCCTGTGGTTTGGTTTTTAAGCACAGTGCCTGGCACTTTGCGTAAACCCGCGTTGTTTTGTTCTACTGCTTCTTGCACACGCAAAATCGTGTTTAAGCGTATTAGGCCAGATTCCAACACATCAAAATATCCCACTCGCAAAGCGGCGATGTAGTTTTGCACTTCTTTGGCGGCGGCAGAGTTTGAACTGCTTTGCTCATAAGCAAACAGCTCATCATGTGTGGTGATAATGTTTTCTATTTCAGAGCTATCTTTCGCCTCTTGAATAGAAAGCGTATCTAGCAAAAT
>JAYTEL010000218.1:0-16229 GCA_043735225.1 Methylotenera sp.
GAGATTTGGTGCCGGGTATCGGAATCGAACTGATGACCTTCGCATTACAAGTGCGCTGCTCTACCAACTGAGCTAACCCGGCTTTTTTCTTGAAGGCGTGACTATAACAATTTTATTTATTAACGGCTAGCTCTTTTATAAAAAAGTTGTTAAAGATCCATTTTAATATTGTTGTTATTTAACAATCGTCAAAGTAGGTTTGTTTTTTTTGTTTGATGTGTCAGATATCTTTTGCGGCGCTGATTCCTTGTTAACTATAGGCGAGGCAACCACCAAAGCGGGGTTTTCCTCAATTGGTTTAAGCATTGCACCCATACCCAACTCAAAAAACATACCTTGACCATTTTCGCGCGCAAAAATGCCTTTTACGGCGTTCATTGGCACATACAAATGTTGCGAAACGCCGCCAAATCGGGCAGATAACACAATCGCGTCATTATCAATCAACAAATCTTTGGTGGCTGTGTAGTTTAGATTAAGCACAATTTCGCCATTTTTAACATGCGCATTAGGCACGCGACATTGCGCATTAACGGCAACCAACAAATGCGGTGTAAAGCCGCTATCCACGCACCATTCGTGAATGGCGCGTACCATATAAGGTTTTGTGGATACCGGCTCTGTCATTTCAATACTCTTTATTTCGTCAATTTAAATGTCTATGCAAGACAATGCGCGCTATAAAATTAAAGAGGCCAACTGTTTTTATGTGTGGCATTTTTTATACAAAAAGATTTAATTTTGAGCGCAACGCTGTAATGCGACGACAATTCAATTTATTTGCGCATTGCTTTTTCTGATGGCGTCATCGCGTCTGCATACAGCGGGCGCGAAAACAAACGCTCCGCATATTTCAGTAATGGCGCAGCTTGATTAGGTAAATCAATACCATAATGGCCTAAGCGCCATAGTAATGGCGTTACCGCAACATCTAACATTGAATAATCATCACCTAACAGGTAATTTTGCTTACTAAAAATAGGCACTATTTGCGTTAGATTATCGCGAATAGTTTTGCGCGCTTTATCAGCAACTTCTTGATTATCTGACTCAACGTCTTTGATGTGCGCAAACAGATCTTTTTCAAAATTGTACAAAAATAAGCGGGCACGAGCGCGCATAACTGGGTCTGCTGGCATTAACTGCGGATGCGGAAAGCGCTCATCGATATATTCATTGATGATGTTCGCTTCTGACAACACTAAATCACGCTCTACCAGAACCGGCACGGCGCCGTAAGGGTTTAATACGGCTAAGTCTTCGGCTTTATTGGCCAAATCCACATCAATCACTTCAAAATCCATGCCTTTTTCAAACAGCACAATGCGACAGCGGTGGCTAAATGGGTCAACCGACCCTGAGTATAATTTCATCATTTTAATACTTCCTTTTTTATATCAATAAAACCAAACTAGCTTTATTTGATTGAATTACTGAATGTCTTTCCAATAAGCGTTTTTAAGTTTTTTTACAAGCACTAATAATACGCCCAAAAACAGCAATGCATACCAGCCCAAATGCTGACGTTGCTGTTTTCCTGGCTCGGCCATGTAGGCCATAAAATTAGTCAAATCGCCCACATAATTATTGTATTCACTGGGACTTAGTTTGCCAGCTTTCACCAACTCTAATTGGTGCGTTTCGTGATTCATAATCTGCTCACCTTGAAGCTCGTATAACACGTGCGGCATGGCAACTTTATCATAAACCGTGTTATTCCAACCTGTGGCAGTGGTGCTGTCGCGATAAAAGCCGCGCAAATAAGCGTACACCCAATCTGCCCCGCGCGCGCGCACCTCTACAGATAAATCGGGCGGCGCAACGCCAAACCATTTTTTGGCGTCAACTGGATTCATGGCAACTTTCATGGTGTCGCCCACTTTTTCACCCGCAAATAATAAATTATCTTTAATTTGCGCTTCAGTTAAACCAATATCTTTTAAGCGGTTATAACGCATGTAATTTGCGCTGTGACAATTTAAGCAGTTATTAACAAAAGCTTTAGCCCCACGTTGCAAAGAAGCGTTGTTAGCAGCGTCAATTGGCGCGGTGACGCCAATTGCACCTTCATTAGCAAACACCACTATAGGCAATAGTAATAATCCAACTAATATATTGTTTGCAGGGGACATATTTACAATATTGTTCATATTATCCTGTCAGTCTTTCAGGTTCTGGCTTGGTTTTATCAGCTGATGTAAACCAGGGCATACAAATAAAAAATGCAAAATAGATGACCGTAAATAAGCGCGCAACAACCGTGGCGCGGTCTGCGCCGCCGATAACAGCCATATTAATTGAAAACTGGCCCCAAACGTTTGATGGTACTGTGCCTAAATAACCCAGCACTAAAAAGCTAATTACAAAAGCCGCCAGCCATTTTTTGTATAAGCCGCCGCGATAACGAATCGATTTAACTTTACCTTTATCTAACCAAGGTAAAAGCGCAAATACCATCACCGACAAACCCATAGCCGCCACACCCGGAAATTGCGAGTTCAGGATTGGCGGAACAGCGCGCAATATGGAGTAATACGGCGTAAAGTACCAAACGGGGGCAATGTGCGCGGGCGTTTTTAATGAATCGGCTGGCACAAAATTATTTGCCTCTAAAAAGTAACCTCCCATTTCTGGTGCAAAACAAATTATGGTTACAAATACAATTAAAAACACCACAACACCAATTAAATCTTTAACCGTGTAATAAGGGTGAAAAGGAATACCGTCGAGCGGAATACCTGTTGCTTTATCTTTTTTGGCTTTAATTTCGATGCCGTCTGGGTTATTACTGCCCACTTCATGCAGCGCAATTAAGTGAGACACCACCAAACCTAATAACACTAGCGGCAAGGCAATCACATGGAAGGCAAAAAAGCGATTTAATGTGGCGTCGGATACTAAATAATCACCGCGCAGCCACTCGGATAAATCTGGCCCAATGAATGGAATTGCTGAAAACAAATTCACAATGACTTGCGCGCCCCAATAGGACATTTGCCCCCAAGGCAATAGATAACCAAAAAATGCTTCACCCATTAAGCACAAGAAAATAGCCACGCCAAACAGCCAAATCAACTCGCGCGGGTTTCTATATGAGCCATAAATGACGCCGCGAAACATATGCAAGTAAATCACCACAAAAAACAGTGATGCGCCTGTTGAGTGCATATAGCGAATAATATTACCGCCAAATACATCGCGCATAATGTATTCAACAGATGCAAAAGCTTCTGCAGCGCTGGCTTTGTAATGCATGGTTAAGAAAATACCAGTGACAATTTGCATCACTAATATCATTAAGGCGAGTGCGCCAAAAAAATACCAAAAATTAAAGTTTTTAGGCGCGTAATATTCGGTTAAATGATTTTTAATATTGCTAGAAAGCGGAAAACGCGTATCTATCCAGCCAACAATTCCAGTCGTTTCAACGATTTTAATTTCAGCCATGTGTTATGCCTTTGCCTTTACAGTTGAGTCGCTATCCTGCCCAATTAAAACGGTGTTATCTGCCAAATATTTATGCGGTGGAACAACAAGATTAATTGGTGCTGGTGAGCCTTTAAATACGCGACCTGCAAGATCAAATTTAGAACCGTGACACGGGCAAAAGAAGCCACCTACCCATGCATCGCCCATGTCACCACCTTTTTCTAACTTGGCAGAGGGCGAGCAGCCCAAATGCGTGCAAATGCCAACAATCACTGAAATATTTTGTTTTATCGAGCGATGTGGATTATTGCAATAAGTTGGTTGCTGTGATGTCACTTCACTCATCGGATCAGATAATTGATTGTTATGTTTGGATAATTCTACTGTCTGCGCGTCGGTGCGTTTAATAATCCACACTGGCTTGCCACGCCACTCGGCGGTCATAAAGCTGCCCGGCTCAATTTTGCTAATATCCACTTGCACTGGCGCACCAGCGGCCTTTGCGCGCTCACTTGGCAACATGCTGCCCACAAACGGTACTGCCATGGCTGCCACGCCAATCGCGCCTGTACAGGCGGTTGCGGCAATTAAAAAGTTGCGTTTTTCTTGATCAACTTTAGTCGGTGTTGCGAATGACAATTGGCTAACATTATCAATGCTAGCCGTGTCAATGTTATTGTCTGACATTCATTTTCCTTGCAGTCTTGTTAAAACTGAAATTGTTTGAAATTAGTAAAGGCGCATATTATACATATTGTATGTAAATTTACCTAATATAATTTCATAAGTTATTGAAAGTTAAAGATTAAATGGTTAATTAAACAGGATTATCAATATCAATAAATTCGTGCTGACAATCAAATTTATTTGCTAAATGTATGCCTAATGCTTGTATGCCGTAGCGTTCTGTTGCATGGTGACCTGCTGCTATATATGCCATACCCGATTCTCTTGCCACATGCACAGTTTGCTCAGAAATCTCGCCACTTATGTAAACGTCTGCACCCGTGGCTTGGGCTTGCTCAATATAGCCTTGAGCCGCACCAGTGCAAATAGCAACTTTTTTAATTTGCTGGTTTTCATCGCCAATGACCTGCGGTTTGCGGTTTAATTTTGCTGCAATAATATCTGCAAACTCTTGGAGCGTTTGCGCTCGATTGAGTTCAGCCATCGCCAACATGTTTTTCTCGCCCGCCCAACTGGTTATTGTTAACCCTAATTGCTTGGCTAGCATCACGTTATTGCCGATCTCTGGATGCATATCTAAAGGTAAATGATAAGCAAACAAATTAATATCATGTTGTAATAAAAATTGAATGCGCTGTTTTTTAATGCCAGTGATTGGCAGAGTTTCACCGCGCCAAAAATAGCCATGATGCACAAATATTGCATCGGCATTGGCTTGCCAAGCCGCTTGCAATAAAGCCATGCTAGCAGTTACGCCTGTTACTATTTTATTGATTTCTGATCTGCCTTCAACTTGCAAACCGTTTGGACAATAGTCACTAAAACGTTCTGGTTGCAACAGCGCGTTTAAATAATTGGAAAGCACATCTATTTTCATGTGTTATGACCTATACTAATGTAATGATTATATTTTAATCGCCAATAATACTGATTATATGAAACGCATTTGGTTTATTTTTGCTCAATCTGTCACCGTATGTTTAGGTTTACTATTTGTACTGCGCGTTTTTTATCCGCATTTGCTTGAAACGGGCAAAGAAAACATTGTCATTAATCAAATAGAATCTAAAGTAACGCCTAGTTATGCCAAAGCTGGTTATAGTGTTGCCGCACATAAAGCCATGCCAAGTGTGGTTAATATTTTTACATCTAGCAAAGTGATTGCGCCAAACCACAATAATCAATTTAAAGATGATCCTTTATACAAACATTTTTTTGGTGATCAGCCTGATAGCAATGAAGAAAATCAGCCCGAAAGTAGCCTTGGTAGCGGCGTAATTGTCAGCGAAAAAGGCTTAATTTTAACCAATAACCACGTCGTTGCTAGCGCAGATGAAATTGAGGTTGCGTTGGCAGATGGTAGAAAACTTTCGGCGCAAGTGGTGGGCACAGACCCCGATACCGATCTAGCTGTGTTGCAAGTTGACGCCAAAAAATTGCCCGCAATAACCTTTGCTGCAGCCGATAAACTGAGCGTTGGCGATGTGGTATTGGCAATTGGCAACCCGTTTGGCGTGGGGCAAACAGTGACGCAAGGCATTGTTAGCGCGCTGGGGCGCAATCATTTGGGCATTAATACGTACGAAAATTTTATTCAAACCGATGCATCAATTAACCCAGGCAACTCGGGCGGCGCACTGATTGATGCAGAAGGCAATCTGGTTGGCGTAAACAGCGCAATTTATTCGCGCAACGGCGGTAGCATGGGTATTGGTTTTGCGATTCCAGCTAGCATCGCCCGCCAAGTGATGGAGCAAATTGCGCTAACTGGCAGCGTAACGCGCGGTTGGATTGGCATTGAGGCGCAAGATATTACCCCCGAGCTTGCTGAGTCGTTTAAATTGGCTCAAGCGCGCGGATCGTTGATTGCAGGTGTACTGCGCAACAGCCCTGCTGAAGAGGCGGGCATTAAAGCAGGCGACATATTACTGGCAATTAATGATAAAGAAATCAGCGATAGCAGCAGCATGCTGAATTTAATTGCAGTGCTAAAACCCAATGAAAAAGCCGTGCTAAAAATTGCGCGAGCTCAAAGAGAAATTGAAGTTAAAGTGACGGTTGGCAAACGGCCTACACCAACGATGGCTGTTAGGTAACGTGCTTAGATTAATTTTTGTATAAATTATTAGCTTGATTTTAATGCAATTTATGGCGCGTGAATAGTATTGGGCTTTGGCGTGGTGAGTTGCGCAACCAAAATACCTAACTCGTACAAAAGCCATAACGGTACGGCCAGCATAAACTGCGAAATAATATCGGGCGGCGTAAAAATAGCGCCAATAATAAATGCGCCCACAATCACATAGCTGCGCGCTTCTTTTAATTGCGCAGTTGTCACCCAGCCAAAACGCGCAATTAACACAACCGCAATTGGCACTTCAAACGCCAAACCAAACGCCATAAATAACGTCATTACAAAATCGAGGTATTGCGCAATATCAGTCATCACCGCCACACCAACAGGCGCACTTTTCACAATAAAGCCAAATACCACGGGAAACACCGCAAAATAGGCGAACGCCATGCCAACGATAAACAAAACAAAGCCCGAAACAATGACGGGCACCATCAGTTTTTTTTCATTTGAATAAAGGCCTGGCGCGATAAAGGCCCAAATTTGATACAGCGTGTGTGGTAGTGAAATAACAAACGCTGCCAGCATAGCAACTTTCATTGGCACAAAAAATGGTGTTGTGACAGCGGTTGCAATCATTTGTGCGCCAACTGGCAGCTTGGCCAGCATGGGCGCGGCAAGCAAAGCGTAAATTTTATTGGCGAAAGGAAACAAACAAGCAAATACCACAACAAAACCAATAACAGTTCTAATCAGCCGATTACGCAGCTCAATTAAATGAGAAATAAATGATTCACTGGGTGTCATATACTTATTGTAATAAACAGGGCGTTAGGTGCACGCGGTTATATTTTAGAAATCAGGTGCAACTCATTTAGCGGTAGCTTTGGTACGCTTAATAGATTCTACTGTTGGTTTTGTTGGCTTTGAAATTGTAGTGCCGACTTCGGCGGACTTAGATTTGCTAACTGCAACTTTTTTTGGTTTGGCTGCGTGGTTTAGGGTATTTTTTAACTCCGTCACTTGCTGATGCGTTTTTTCTTGCGTGTTTTCAACACTTTGCTTGATTTCTTGCTGCAATTTTTGCAGTTCATCAAAGCGCATTTCGCGGTTTACTTCCTCTTTAATTTGCGCCATATAACGCTGCATGCGGCCTGTAAAAGCGCCAACTGTACGCGCCACTTTAGGCAGCTTTTCAGGACCTATCACCAGTAAAGCAATGACCGCAACCACCATCAATTCAGAAAAAGAAACATCAAACATAACGAATAATCTTATTGCTTGGTCTTTTTGGTGATTTCACCTTCAATTGTTGTACCCTTATTTTCAGGTATATTGTCGGCTGTGTCTTCCACTTTGCCATCATTCATGGCTTTTTTAAATTCATTTACCGCGCCACCAACGTCGCCGCCAATATTTTTAAGTTTTTTAGTGCCAAAAATCAGCACTACAATCAATAAAACAATTAACCAATGCCATAAACTAAATGAACCCATGATAATCTCCTAATTAACTCAATTGGTAGCTTAAGCCACGCCCCCACCAAACACGTGGAGGTGCAGATGAAAGACTTCTTGCCCACCTTCGGGGCCCGTATTTATAAGCGTTTTAAAGCCTACTAACCCTTGCTCTATTGCTAGTCTCGGTGCCAACAATAACGCTTTGCCGAGCATTAATTGATGCGTCTCGTTGCAAACTTTTAGCGATTCCACATGCAGCTTTGGCACAATTAAAAAATGTACTCTTGCAAACGGTTTGATGTCATGAAACGCTATAAAATCCGCATCTTCATAGATTTTTTTTGCACTAATAGCGCCGCTTATAATTTTGCAAAAAATACAGTCATTGTTGCTTGTTGTGGTCATTTGCTGAGATTTTCTTTTTCAAACCTTGAGTTTTTTTCTTCTAGGCCAGACAAACCCTCGCGCCGCGCCAGTTCATCTAAAACATCTTGCGGTTTTAAGCCTGCATGGCTAAGCATGATCAAGGTATGAAACCATAAATCTGCGGTTTCATAAATAATCTCATCTTTATTGCCGCCCTTGGCCGCAATTACCGTTTCTGTGGCCTCTTCGCCAATTTTTTTAAGAATGCTATCCAAGCCTTTGGCGTACAATTTCGCCACGTAAGATGACGTTGGGTCAGCGTTTTTACGCTGCTCTAATAAATCTGCTAATCGGTTTAAAACATCGCTCATGCTATTCTCATACTATCGGCTTATACTGTTGATTTATGCTGTTGGTTTATGCTGTTGGTTTATGCTGTTGGTTTATGCTGTTGGGTTATGCTGTTGGTTTATGCTGTTGGTTTATGCTGTTGGTTTATGCTGTTGGTTTATAGATGTCTTCAGGGTTTTTAATGATTGGCTGATCAATTAACCAATTGCCCTGCTTTAACTTCTTAAAAAAACAATTATGACGTCCAGTATGACAAGCAATGCCGCCAACTTGCTCAACTATTAACAAAATAACGTCTTCATCGCAATCTAATCGAATCTCATGCACGCGTTGAATATGGCCAGATTCTTCACCTTTGAGCCATAATTTATTTCGGCTGCGAGACCAATACACCGCTTGTTTGCTGTTGTCGGTCAGCGTTAATGCCTCGCGGTTCATCCACGCAAACATCAAAATTTTTCCAGAGCTATGCTCTTGCGCGATAACTGGCACTAAACCGCTTGCATCCCATTTTATTTCGTCTAGCCAGTTCATCATCAATTTATCTTTAAAACCTTTGTGTTCAATTTTACCAATGTCTTAAACCATCACCCATTTGCTGAAAAGCGGTTGAGAAAAATGGTAGTGTTGATAAATCGCCTCACTCTTAAAAATTTATAATCGCACTTCTATTCCATTTTTCTGCATATATTCTTTAGCCTGTTGCACCGTATATTCACCGTAATGAAAAATGCTGGCTGCCAGCACCGCGTCCGCTCCGCCAAGCTTAACGCCATCCACTAAATGCTGCAAATTACCCACGCCGCCAGAGGCGATTATTGGCACACGGACCGCATCACTGATGGCACGATTTAAAGGGTTATTAAAGCCAATCTTTGTGCCATCTCTATCCATACTGGTCACCAATAGTTCGCCCGCGCCTAAGCTCACCATATACTCCGCCCATTTTACAGCATCTAAACCTGTCGGCTTGCGCCCGCCGTGGGTAAACACTTCCCATTCATACGTTTGATTATCTACTTTTTTGGCGTCAATGGCGACCACAATACATTGCGAGCCATAGCGATCCGCCGCATCTTTTACCACTTGCGGATTCAATACGGCGGTGGTGTTAATGCTGACTTTATCTGCGCCAGCATTTAATAAGCGCCGCACGTCTTCAACCTCGCGCACGCCGCCGCCGACTGTTAGCGGGATAAATACTTGGCTCGCGACTTCTTCAATAATGTGCAAAATAAGTCCGCGATTATCAGAGCTGGCGGTGATGTCTAAAAATGTGAGCTCGTCTGCGCCTTGGTCATCGTAGCGTTTAGCAATTTCAACGGGGTCGCCCGCATCGCGAAGCTCTAAAAAGTTAATGCCTTTTACAACTCTACCGTTTGTAACATCCAAACAAGGAATAATTCTTTTAGCTAGCATATAGGAACAACTTGATTGAACACAACTTGAATGAAGACAACCTGAATGAAGACAACATGATTAAACACTATTTAATTAAATACTAAGCGTATCGGCTAATTTTTGCGCATCGGCAAAGTTAATCGTTCCTTCATATATTGCTCGACCAGTAATTGCGCCGATAATGCCTTCATGCGCTACTTTGCACAGTTTTTTTACGTCATCCAAATTGGTTAATCCGCCCGATGCAATGACAGGAATTGTTAACGCTTGCGCCAATGCTACTGTCGCTTCAATGTTTACGCCAGTTAACATGCCGTCGCGTCCAATATCGGTGTAAACAATTGAATTGACACCATAATCTTCAAATTTCTTGGCCAAATCAATCACGTCATGGCCCGTCAATTTGCTCCAGCCATCAATTGCTACCTTGCCATCTTTTGCATCTAGACCAACCATAATATGGCCGGGGAAAGCATAGCAAGCCTCGTGCAAAAAGCCAGGTGTTTTAACGGCTGCCGTGCCAATAATTACGAAATCAATGCCATCATCTAAATAGCGTTCGATAGTTTCTAAATCGCGAATACCGCCGCCTAATTGAATCGGAATTTCACCCTTTACAGCAGCTACAATTGATTTAATGGCGGCTTCATTCACTGGCTTGCCCGCAAAAGCGCCGTTTAAATCCACTAAATGCAAGCGTTTTCCGCCTTGGTCAACCCAATGTCGCGCCATTGCACCTGGGTCTTCCGAGAACACAGTTGCGCCTTCCATAATGCCTTGTTTTAGCCGCACACAGTGGCCGTCTTTAAGATCGATTGCAGGAATAATAAGCATGATTTTTATTAAATATCGCAATAATAGTTGGTATTAATAGTAATAGTTGGTATTTATAGTAAGTATATAAAAGTGAAGCGAAAAAATTATTGAAGGCAACCAGTTTATTAAGCCCTTGCTTCTTAGGGCGTCAAGTTTACCAGGCCTTTGCTTCTTAAGGCTTCCAGTTTACAAAGTTAGCCAACAATTGCAAGCCTGCCGCCGCACTTTTTTCAACATGAAATTGCGTTGCAAAAATATTATCCCGCGCAATCGCGCTTGTGAATCGGCTGGGATAATCTGTTTCACCCGCCGTAACGGTATTATCTTGCGGCGCGGCGTAGTAGCTATGCACATGATAAAACCGCGTTGCGTCTGTAATGTCTGCCCACAACGGATGTGCTTGCTGATGATTATTTGTTATTTGAAATACTTGATTCCAACCCATGTGCGGCACTTTTAATTTTTCACCGGAATTATCTGCTAGCTTGTCGTCAAAGCGTTTTACATTGCCTTTAAACAAGCCTAATCCAGCGGTATCGCCTTCTTCAGAATGATCAAATAATAATTGCATGCCAATACAAATACCTAAAAATGGCTTATTTTTTGCAGCATTAACTACTGCTTCGCGCAAATTTCGCGCATCTAGTTCACGCATGCAATCTGGCATTGCGCCTTGGCCAGGAAAAATAACGCGCCCAGCGGCGTGAATAACAGCTGCATCGCTAGTGACCATTACTGATTTGCCAGAGGCTACGTGCAAAACTGCTTGAGACACCGAGCGTAAATTGCCCATGCCGTAATCAACTACTGCAATATCTACTTTTTGCATTTAAATATTAAACCAAAATGCTTATAGACTACCTTTGGTGGACGGCATAATGCCTGACATGCGCTCATCAAATGTGGTTGCCATGCGTAGCGCACGGCCAAACGCTTTAAATATTGTCTCGGCCTGATGATGCGAGTTATTGCCTTTTAGGTTGTCGATATGCAAAGTAATATTGGCGTGATTGACAAAGCCTTGAAAGAATTCGTGAAATAAATCAACATCAAATTCGCCAATGGCAGCGCGCGTAAATTCACAACTAAATTCAAGCCCTGGACGGCCTGAGCAATCAAGCACCACGCGGCTAAGCGCTTCATCAAGAGGCACATAAGCCTGACCATAGCGGTTAATGCCTTTTTTATCGCCCAGCGCTTTTGTAAATGCTTGGCCTAGCGTAATACCAATATCTTCTACCGTATGATGCGCATCAATATGCAAATCACCTTTGGCGTGGACGGTAATATCCATCATGCCATGACGGGCGACTTGATCGAGCATGTGGTCTAAAAATGGCAGGCCTGTGTTGAACTGTGAAACGCCTGTGCCGTCGATGTTAATCGCCGCGGTGATTTGGGTTTCTAAGGTGTTACGAGTGACTTCTGCTTGGCGCATGGCATTAAGGACTTGATATTGAAAAATTTATCGATATTTTAACTCAAACTTGCGCGGGCACGTACTTAATTATTCATCCAAATGTAGCAAATGAAAAATCCGCAGCGCTATTCAAAAAGTTGATTAAAGAATTTGTTTAAAAATACAATAAAAAAGCCGACCAAGAGGCCGGCTTTTAATTACGTTGCTAACAGTTATTTAGCTGTACCTGTTGCATCTTTTGCAGCGCCAACTAAACCGTCAGTTGTTGCAGGAACTGCTGGGGCTGCATCAGCTGCTGGCGCGGCCATTTCTTTTGCCTTATCCATTGCATCTGCGGCTGGAGCAGCTGTTGCGTCAGCGGCTGGAGCAGCTGAATCAGTAGCTGGTGGCGTCGTTGCATCTGCTGCCGGGGCTGCTGCATCGGTAGCAGGCGTTACAGTAGCGTCTGTTGCTGGCGCAGCTGTTGCATCAGCTGCTGGCGCTGCATCTGCAGCTGGTGCAGTTTGTTCAACTGCTGCGCCATCTGTTACTGGCATTTCTTCCGCTTTTTTGCCGCCAGTTAAAAAATACAAACCCAATAATACTGCACCTGCAATTAGTGCCCAAGGTAAGTATTTGCCCATACCGCCGCCAGCACCAGCATTATTGCCGCGTGCTAAACCAGAAATTTCTGCTGCTGACGCTGCTGGATCTGCCGCGCCATAAATTGCTGCGCCTGCCACCACAATATCTGCACCTGCATCTACAACTTGACGCACTGTTGCGGCTTTAACGCCGCCCGCAACAGATACTTTAGCGCCAGTGTTTAATGCAGTTACCATGGCTAAATCTGCAAATGGTGTTTGGCCAGCCGCTTGTTGGTCTAAACCAGTATGCACGCCAATGATGTGAGCGCCAAGTTTAGCCACTTCTAATGTGCGGGCTTTTTTATCGGTTACGTTGATTAAATCTACTTGCGCCATTTTGCCGTATTTATTAGCGACATCAATTACGCCTTTAATTGTACCGATATCGGCAGTACCCAAAACGGTACAAATATCTGCGCCCGCTTTGTAAAAAGGTTCAGCTTCGTAAAAGCCAGCGTCCATTGTTTTCAAATCAACTAAAATTTTATTGTTTGGAAATTTTGCGCGCAATGTTTTAAGCAATTCAATACCGTTGTGTTTAATGCAAGGTGTACCAATTTCTAAAATGTCCACATGTGGAGCAACTTTTGTTGCCAGTGCTACTGTTGCGTCAAAATCCAATGAATCTAAAGCCATTTGGGTTTGTGCCATGATGATGCTTCCTCCGAATAAATAATATTCAATTAAAAAATTTAATATTTTGTAGTTAATGTTTTAATATATTAATTAAATTTTACAAAATACCATTTGCACTTTTGTACATCCCAGCATAATAACCGCAAAAAGGTTTTTTTTTCAACATTTTACAAAAATCACACCAATAATCTTAATAATCATTGTTTTAAGATTGTATTTAAAGCACCAATTAGTTGTGTAGATTGCGCATCAGTACCAACCGTAATGCGCAAATAAGCCGCAATACGTGCTGGTTTTTTGAAGTGGCGAATAATAATATTGTGGGCACGCAATTTTTCTGTTAATTCTGCGCCGTCTAAATTAACCCCATCATGCATTTTATGCTTAGCAAAAATAAAATTTGCGCCAGACGGCAGCACTTCAAAGTTGAGCGCTTGCAAAGCCTTTATTAATGCGCTTCGCGTGGCGATTACTTTTGCGGTGGTTTCTTTAAAATAAGCCTCATCAGCAAACGATGCAATCGCGCCCGCCTCGGCAAAACGGTCAATCGGGTACGAGTTAAAACTATCTTTTACTCGAATTAGCGCTTCAATTAAATCTGGGTGACCAAGAGCGTATCCCACGCGCAATCCCGCTAGCGATCTTGATTTTGATAGCGAATGGGTCACCAATAAATTAGGGTATTTATTAATCAATTTTACGGCTGATTCTGTGCCAAAGTCTACATAAGCTTCGTCAATAATAACGACTGATTCGGTATTAAATTTCAGTAATTTTTCAATCTCAATCAAGGCCAAAGGCACACCAGTCGGCGCATTTGGGTTAGGGAAGATAATGCCGCTATTTGGTTTGTCGTAATCTTTTACGTCAATTTCAAAGTTTTTGTTAAGTGCAATAGTTTCAAATTCAATGCCATACAAGCCGCAATATACAGGGTAAAAACTGTAAGAAATATCAGGGAAAAGCAGTGGTCTATCATGCTTAAAAAAAGCTTGAAACGCATGCGCTAATACTTCATCTGAGCCGTTACCGATAAATACTTGATTTGGTTTTAAGTCGAAATAATCTGCAATTACAGCTTTTAATTTGTCTGAATTCGGGTCTGGATAAAGCCGTAATGTTTCTGCTGCTTCAAGTTGCAAGGCCCGTATTACTTGGCTGCTGGGGCCATAGGGGTTTTCGTTGGTGTTGAGCTTAACAAGGTTATTTAGCTTAGGTTGCTCGCCAGGCACGTAAGGCGTCAAACTACTGACAACGTCACTCCAAAACTTACTCATGCTATTTTAATCTGAATTCTGCCGATTTGGCATGCGCCAACAAACCTTCGCCATTGGCGAGCGTTGAGGCAATTTTACCCAGCGTTTGCGCGCCAGTTTGCGACACCATAATTAAGCTAGAGCGTTTTTGAAAATCATACACGCCTAATGGGCTTGAAAAGCGCGCTGTGCGGCTAGTGGGTAACACATGATTTGGCCCAGCACAGTAGTCGCCAAGCGCTTCGCAGGTGTTGCGCCCCATAAATATCGCGCCTGCGTGTTTAATTTTCTTGCTCATTTCTAGCGGATTTTCGACTGATAATTCCAAATGTTCTGGGCATATATAATTGCTGATTTCAATCGCTTCATCTAAGCTTTTAGTCAAAATCAGCGCACCGCGATCGGTAATTGACGTGCTGATAATGTCTTTGCGGGGCATGGTTTCAACCAGCTTAGCCATGCTGGCGGCTACTTTGTCTAGAAACACAGCGTCTGGTGACAACAAAACCGCTTGTGCCAACTCGTCATGTTCCGCTTGGCTAAATAAATCCATGGCAATCCAATCGGGGTCGGTTTTGCCGTCACAAATCACCAAAATCTCGCTTGGCCCTGCCACCATATCAATGCCTACCACACCAAATACGCGGCGCTTGGCGGCGGCCACGTAAGCGTTGCCAGGGCCTGTCACTTTATCCACTTGCGGAATGGTTTGCGTGCCATACGCCAGTGCGCCTACCGCTTGTGCGCCGCCGATGCAAAATACACGATCAACGCCCGAAATCGCCGCCGCAGCCAGCACCAGCGCGTTTCTTTCGCCATTCGGTGTAGGCACCACCATAATAAGCTCACCCACACCTGCTACCTTTGCAGGAATCGCATTCATTAACACACTAGAAGGATACGCCGCTTTGCCACCTGGCACGTACAAACCCACGCGGTCTAATGCAGTCACTTGCTGACCCAAAATTGTGCCGTCTGCTTCGGTGTATTGCCAAGATTGCATCACCTGTTTTTCGTGATACGTGCGCACTCTATCCGCCGCCGCCTGCAAAGCCTCGCGCTGATTGGCTGGCAGGCCATTTAATGCGGCTTGCAGCTCGGTTTTGCTCACTTCAAGCTCAGCCAAACTATTCGCGTTAGTATTATCAAACTTGTTGGTGTATTCCAACACCGCCGCATCGCCACGCATTTTGACATCTTTTAAAATGCCCGCCACAACCACGTCCACACTATCGTCCTGCGCAGTTTCAAATGCCAATAGTGATTTTAAATCAGCATCGAACGACTTGTCTTGGGTGGATAAACGTCTAATTTTCATGTTAAATCTACTTAACTGCTTTAGTAAAAGCTTCAATAATCGGTTGTAACTGCGCGCGATTGAGTTTGAGTGATGCTTGATTAACCACTAAGCGCGAGCTTATATCGCCAACTTCTTCTACAGCTTTGAGGTTATTTGCTCGCAAAGTTCCACCCGTACTCACTAAATCAACGATGACATCGGCCAGGCCCACAAGCGGGCCAAGCTCCATGCTGCCGTAGAGCTTAATCAGGTCAACATGCATGCCTTTGGCGGCAAAGTGTTCACGCGCAGTTTTAACATATTTAGTTACCACTTTTAAACGTGCGCCTTGGCGAATCGACGCCTCGTAATCAAAGCCTTCACGCACTGCCACCATCATTTTACATTTGGCAATTTGTAAATCTAGC